>JAQGLP010000258.1 GCA_028292835.1 Variovorax sp. | reverse complement strand
GGGGCACGGCCGCGCGTGCCATCTGAAAGTAGCCGAACACGTTGGTGCGCAGCGTCATGTCGAAGCGCTCGTCGGTGATGTCCTCGATCGACTCCGCGTGCAGCTGGAAGGCCGCGTTGTTGACCAGGATGTCGAGCTTGCCGAACGCCTGCACGGTCTTCTCCACGGCGTCGTGGCAGAAGGCAGGATCGCGCACGTCGCCGGCGATCAGCACACAGCGCGTGCCTTCCCTTTCGACGCAGGCCTTGGTTTCCTCGGCATCGACATGCTCGTTGAGGTAGACGATCGCCACGTCGGCCCCCTCCCGCGCGAACAGCACCGCCACCGCGCGGCCGATGCCCGAATCGGCGCCCGTGATGAGCGCCGCCATGCCCTGCAGCTTGCCGCTGCCGCGGTAGCCTTCCGCCTGGAAGCGGGGCCGCAGCTCCATGTCGGCTTCGAGACCCGGCTTGCTCAGGTGCTGCGCGGGCATCGGCGTCTCCGGCTGGGGATGGGAGCCGGCCTGGACCGCTTTTTCGTTCGTGGACCCGGAGCCGGAAGCCTGGTCCTTTTGGTCCTGCTCGGCCTGGACCTTGCGTTGCTTGTCGGCGGCCTGGGCGTTGTCGTTGGTGGAAGAGGTCATCGCTGCTCCTGCTGGGTTGGTTTGCGGAAAACCATTCAGGCTAAGAAGGAGGGCAGCCGCCCTTTGTCGTCCGACACCGCATGTGGACTTCGGATGAAAAGAGGGCGCCGATCAAGGTCGCAAGCCAAGCATCACCTCGATGCATGAGCGGATCCAGCTCGGGAATTACCCGGCCACGGGGCTGCGTGCCTGCTGGCGCCGCAACCTGGCACGCGTCTTTCGCACCCAGGCCTGCCCAAGCGCCTGGGCGAGGTGGCCGCACACGCGCATGGCAAGCGCCATGCGCGCAGGGTGCGGTCCTACTTCTGGATGCTGGCGTTGGCCACTGCCAGGGCGGTCATGTTCAGCACCCGTCGCACCGTCGCCGAGGACGACAGGATGTGCGCCGAGCCCGCCGCGCCGAGCAGGATCGGGCCGACCGTGATGCCGTTGCCACCCGTCATCTTCAGCACGTTGAACAGGATGTTGGCGGCATCGAGGTTCGGGCAGATCAGCAGATTGGCTTCCCCGACAAGCGTGCTCTCGGGCAGAGCGTTGCGCCGAACGGACTCCGACAGCGCCGCATCGCCGTGCATCTCGCCTTCGCATTCGATGTCGGGCGCCATCTGGGCGAACAGCTCGCGCGCCTGGCGCATCTTGCGTGCCGAGCCGCGGTCCGACGAGCCGAAGTTCGAGTGCGACAGGAACGCCACCTTGGGTGGCAACCCGAAGCGGCGCACCTCCTCGGCGGCCATCAGCGCGATGCTGGCCAGCGTTTCGGCGTTCGGGTCCTCATGCACGTTGGTGTCGGCGATGAACAGCGTGTACTTGTCCAGCGTCAGCGCGTTCAGCGTGGCGAAGCCCGGCGCGCCGGGCTTGACGCCCAGCACGTTGTTCAGGATTCTCAGGTGGCTGTCGAAGCGTCCGACCAGTCCGCACAGCATGGCGTCGGCATCGCCCAGGTGCACCATCAACGACGCGATGGTGGTGTTGGAGCGGCGCACCATCGCCTTGGAGGCCTCGGGCGTGATGCCGTGGCGGCCCATGAGCTTGTGGTACGTCTCCCAGTAGGTGCGAAAGCGCGGATCGTCCTCGGGGTTGACGCACTCGACGTCGGTGCCGAGCCGGATGTGCAGCCCGGCCTTCTTGATGCGCGCCTCGATGACAGCCGGGCGGCCGATCAGGATGGGATGGGCCAGCTTGTCGTCCACCGCCTGCTGGGCGGCGCGCAGGACGCGGTCGTCCTCGCCCTCGGCATAGGCCACGCGCTTGGCCGTCGCCTGCCGGGCGGCGGTGAAGACGGGCCGCATGAACATGCCGGTGCGGTAGACGAAGCGCGTGAGGTGCTGGCGATAGGATTCCAGATCCTCGATCGGACGCGTGGCCACGCCCGAGACGCGCGCCGCTTCGGCCACGGCCGGGGCGATGCGCAGGATCAGACGGGCATCGAAGGGCTTCGGGATCAGGTATTCCGGACCGAAGACCAGTTCCTCGCCGGCGTAGGCGTTGGCCACTTCCTCGCTGATGTCGGCCTTGGTCAGCTGGGCGATCTCGTGCACGCAGGCCAGCTTCATCTCTTCCGTGATCTTGCTGGCGCCGCAGTCAAGCGCGCCGCGGAAGATGTAGGGAAAGCACAGGACGTTGTTGACCTGGTTGGGGTAGTCCGAGCGGCCGGTGGCGATGATGCAGTCGGGGCGCGCCGCCTTGGCGAGTTCGGGGCGGATTTCCGGCTCGGGATTGGCCAGGGCCAGGATGATCGGCTGCTTGGCCATGCTCCTGACCATGTCCTGCGTGACGACGCCGGGCGCCGAGCAGCCGAGGAACACGTCGGCGCCTTCCATGGCGTCGACCAGCGAGCGGGCGCTGCTGTTTTTTTGTGCGTAACGCGCCTTCGAGTCGTCGAAACCGCCCGCGCGGCCTTCGTAGATCAGGCCCTTGGAATCGCAGACATACAGGTTGCTGGCCTGCGCGCCCAGGCCGACCATCACGTCGAGGCAGGCCAGCGCCGCAGCCCCGGCACCCGACACGGCGATCTTGACGTCGCCGATCTTCTTGCCGACCAGCTCAAGGCCGTTGAGCAGCGCGGCGGCCGAGATGATCGCGGTGCCGTGCTGGTCGTCGTGGAACACCGGGATGTTCATGCGCTCGCGCAGCTTCTTCTCGATGTAGAAGCA
>JAQGLP010000250.1 GCA_028292835.1 Variovorax sp. | reverse complement strand
CCGCCGCCGTGGTGGCGCCGTCGCGCGGTACGACACAGGCCAGCGGCGTCTCGCCCCAGCGCAGGGACGGCACGCCGAACACCGCCACGTCGGCCACGTCCGCATGGGCTCGCAACACGTTCTCGATGTCGATGGGGTAGACGTTGAATCCGCCCGAGATGATCATGTCCTTCTTTCGATCGAGCAGGATCAGGAAACCGTCCTCATCGAAGCGTCCCGTATCGCCGCTGCGGATGAAACGCCGGCCCTCGGCGTCGAACCACTCGGCCTCGGCAGTCTTGCCCGGAAGGTTGTGGTAGCCCACCATCATGGTGCCCGAACGCCCGACGATCTCGCCGATCTCCCCGCGCGGCAGTTCGCGGCCTTCGTCATCGATCACGCGCATATCGTTTCCCGGCGCCGGCTTTCCGACCGTATGCAGCTTGTCGGGCCGCTCATGGGCCGGCAGCACGCACACGCCGCCCCCTTCTGTCATGCCGTAGTACTCGATCAGGCCGCCCGGCCAGCGCGCCAGCACGTCGGCCTTCAGCCCCGCCGGGAACGGCGCGCTGCCGCAGGATTTCATCCGGAACGAAGAGAGGTCGTAGCGGTCGAAGTCCGCCTGCGCCATGATCCGCTGGAACTGCACCGGCACCATCATGCTGTGCGTGACGCGGTACTTCTCGGCCAAGGCCAGATAGCCGGCGGCATCGAACTTGCGCATGAGCACGACGGTGGCGCCCAGCGACAACGCCGGCAGAAAGCTCGACAGCGTCATGTTCGAATACAGCGGGATCGAGACCAGCGTCACCGCGTCCGGACCGTAGCCGAGGTGCGCGAACAGCTTCACTTGCGCCCAACGGAAGGCGTACGGCATCACGATGCCTTTGGGCGTGCCGGTGGTACCGGACGAATAAATGATATTGAAGGGCCAGTCGGGCTGGATCGCCACCGCCTGCGGCACGGCGCCGAATGGCGCGAGCCACTCCGACAAGGCGGTGCCGGCAACCGAATCGTCGAGCGTGACCCGGCGGCAGGCGATGGTGTCGGCCATGCCAGTCATCGACTGCGCCACTGTCCGGTCGAGGAAAAACAGCGTCGCGCCGGCATCGGCCACCATTGCGGCCAGGCCCGCCGGCGTCGAATCGGGTGCGAGGGGTGCCACGGCGACGCCGGCGCGCACGCTGCCGAGGAACACCGCGGCGTACTCGAGCGAAGTCGCGGCGCTGATGGCGATGACATCACCCGGCTTCACGCCGTCCCGCTGCAGTGCGACCGCCACGCGGTCCATCCAACGGTCGAGGGCGGCGTAGTCGAGGCTGCGGCCGTCGAGCACCAGGGCAGGATGCCGCGGGCTTTGGGCAGCATGCGAGCGGATCAGTTCCGAGATCGTGCCGAAACCCTGTCCCAGCAGGTCGTCCGTCCGCATCTCATTGCCTCGGGTCGCGCGGGCCGCTCACATCTTGCATTCGGGGCTGACCGGCGGCGCGATCTGCGCCGTCGACTCGATCGACTTCATCACGATCTCACCCTTGCCTTGGCCGGCCTTGACGGCTTGCACAACGACAAGGGGACGCAGCAACTGATGATCGGCGGCGCGCATCTCGACTTCGCCCACCACGGTGTTCGCCTTGAGTCCCGCCAGCGCCGCGCGCACGGCCGGAACCTCGGCCGACTTGGCCTTCAGGATGGCCTGGTGCACGAGTTCGAAGGACATGTAGGCATCGGCGTCGATGTAGGTCGGCTTGCGTTTGTAGCGCTCCTCGAAGGCCTTTACGAACGCCGCATTGCGTTCGCCGGGCATGGTCCAGAAATAGCTCTGCGCGGACCACAGGCCGACGCTCGCATCGCCGTGCGCACCGATCAGGATCTCGTTGACCATCGAAGCCGACACCACGGTCTTGTACTTCTCGATCAGCTTGAAGGGCTGCTGCTGCTTGATGAGCGCAATGCCGCCCGACGACGGGTAGTACATGAGCAGGCCCTCGGCCGGCTTGTCGAGCAGTTGCGCGATGTAGCTGCCGAGGTCGGACGCGGTGATCGGCGCGAACAGCGTCCTGTTCACCTTGCCACCGCTTTCCTGCATCGCGGCGGTGAATCGCTTGGCGGTGTCATGGCCGACCGCGATGTCGGCCATCAGCAGGTCCCAGGTCTTGACGCCGCTGGCCTTGGTCTGCTCGCGCAGACTGTTGACCTGCATGCCGTCGGTGATGCCGATACGGAAATAGTTCTGCCCGCAGTTCTTGCCCGTGAGGTCGTCCGATGCTGCCGTGGCGTCGAGGAACAGCGCGTTCAGGCCGGACATCTTGGATGCGATGGCCAGCGACGTGCCCGACGGGTTCAGCCCGGTGAAGAACGATACGCCCTGCTGTTCCACCAGCCGGTTGGCTGCAGCGATGGCGGTGGCCGGCGTGCCCGCGTGGTTTTGCGTGATGAGTTCGTACTTGCGGCCGAGCGCGCCGCCCTGGGCATTGAGCCGTTCCACGGCGAACGCCGCGCCGTCGTTCACGTAGGCACCGCTGACCGCGAACGGCCCGGTGTCGATGTTCACCACGCCGAGCTTGATGGCCTCCTGCGCCAGGGCGGCGCCCTGCAGGGCGACAGTCGCGGCCAACACGCCGAGTAACTTCCTGATCATGAGGGTCTCCTTCTTGTAGAACGTCTAAAAGGCCAACGCGGCGCGATGCTGCTCGGTATCGATGTCGGCAGTGCGGCCGCGGTCGATGATTTCGCCCTTGGCCATGACCACGAAGCGCTGGCTGACGCGGCGCACCAGGTTCAGGTGCTGCTCGACCATCAGCACGCCGGTGCCGGCTGCACGAATCTTGTTGAAGACATCGGCCAATTCGTCGACCAGCACGGGCGACAGGCCTTCGGACGGCTCGTCGAGCAGCAGCACGCGCGGATTGCCCAGCAACGCACGGCCAACCGCCAGCATCTGCTGCTGGCCGCCGCTGAGTTGCGTTCCCATCTTGTCGCGCCGCTCGCGCAGCACCGGGAACAGCTTGTAGACCGACTCCATCGTCCAGTGGCCCTTGCGCTTGCAGGCGGCGCCGAGCAGGAGGTTCTCGCCCACCGTCAGATGGGGCAGGATCATCCGCCCCTGCGGAGACAGCGTGACGCCTTGCATGGCCGCACGGTAGGCGGGCAGCTTCTGGAGCGCGACGCCACCGACTTCGATGGATCCGCCGCTGATGGTCGTGCCGCCGAAGAAGGACATCAGCAACGTGGACTTGCCGGCGCCATTCTTGCCGACCACCGCCACCGCCTCGCCCTCGTCGACCTGCAGGTCGACCTCGCGCAGCACCACCGACTTGCCGTAGCCGGCCCGCAGGCCCTTGACATCGATGAAGCTCATGCGGCCGTCCCCAGGTAGGCGGCGATAACCTTGGGATCGCTTCGCACCTGCGCCGGAGAGCCGTGGGCCAGCAGCCTGCCCAGATCGAGCGCGGTGATCGAGTCGCAGAAGCGAAAGACGGCCTCGACATCGTGCTCGACCACCAGCGCCGACACGTTGCGCTTGTGTACCACCGCGGCCAGGTGCTCGAACAGTGTGATGGTCTCGCTGGTCGACAGCCCAGCCGCGGGCTCGTCGAGCAGCATCAGCATGGGCTGGCCCACCAGGGCCAGCGCGATGTCGACTCGCCGCTGGTCGCCGTAGGCGATGCTGTCCGCGATCTCGTTGTACACGCCTCCGAGCTCCAGCGTATCGACGATGCCGGCGAGATCGCTTTCGCCGAGTTGCGATGCCACCAGTTCCAGTTGCTCACCGACGCGGATGCCGGGAAAGATGCTGGTCCGCTGGAACGAGCGCGACATGCCCAGCCGTCGGCGCTGCACGACCGACTGGTGCGTGATGTCCTGACCGTTGACGAAGACCCGACCGCGCGTCGGCTTGCGACGCCCGGTGATGGCGTCCATCAGTGTCGATTTGCCGGCGCCGTTCGGCCCGATCACGCCATGCAGCACGCCACGGTGTGCGACTTCGAGGTTGACGCCTTCCAGCGCCTTGACGCTGCCGTAGGCCACGCTCAGGTCTTCAACGCGCAGCATCTTTGTCTTTCGAGGCCGGCGCAGCGCTCTTTCTGAAGAGCTTCGCCATGTTGTTGCGGATGAAGCCCATGATGCCCTCCGGGAACGCCACGATGACCAGCACCACGGCCAGGCCGGTAAGCAATTCCAGATGCCCGGTGGCACCGAACTGGTCCTGCCCGATGACGTACAGCAGCGCGCCCAGCACCGGTCCGGCCACGGTGCCGACGCCACCGATCAGCGTCGACACCAGCGCGTGGCCGCCGGTGACGAAGTCCAGCAATTCAGGCGACGCAAATGCGGTGTGCAGCCCGGTCAGCAAGCCGGAGACGGCCGCGATGAAGCCCGACAGCGTGAAGGCGAGCACGCGCGGCACGTAGGTGTTGAAGCCGGAAAAGCGCATCCGCTCCTCGTTGGCACGGATGGCACGCAGCACGCGGCCGGTGCGCGAGTGCCCCACGCTCCAAGCCAGCAGCATCACGCCGCACAGCGCCAGCCAGGCCACCGGCCAAAAGAGTTCGGGCCTGGACAGCTGGGCCTGGGTCAGGCCGAAGAAGCTTCCCGCGAAGTTCAGCGCCAGCCCGTCATCGCCGCCGGTCACCGGCCGGAAGTTGGTGATCATCACCATCGAGCGAAGCATCTGCGCCAGCGCCAGTGTCAGCATCGCGAACGGGAGCGGCCGGGCCTGAACGACCAGCGCACCGATCAGGGCCGACAGGAACGTCGACGCCAGCAGCGTGAAGAACGCCGCCGTCATCGCGCTCCAGCCCAGGTGGGTGACCGCGATCGCGAACAGGTAGGTGGCGCCGCCGGTGAAGGCGGCCGCGCCGAACATCATGAGACCGCTCTGGCGGGCCAGAAAGCCGATCGAGAGGGCCGCGATGCCCAGCACGATCGCGTTGATCAAAAGTCCCAGGTAAAAGGAACTCTTGACCACGGTGGGCACGAACAGGCCCAGCACGACGAGCACGGCCACGACGAGGGCCGGCTTCAGCAGGCTCGGCGCCTTGCCGCCGGCCGCTCCCGAGGCAAGCGGAGTGACCGCGGTGAATCCTTGCACGATGGCCATCAGGCAACCCTCCCACGTCCCAGCCCTTGCGGCCGCCACAACAACACGAAGAACAGCAGCAGGTATGGCGCCATCACGGCCAGCGTCGGCGATACCAGCGTGCCGATCACCTGGATCAGGCCATAGATCACGGCCGCGGCGATGGCCCCGCCAATGCTGCCCAGCCCGCCGATGACGACCACGATGAGGCAACTGATCAGAATGCTGCCGCCCATAGCGGGGTCGACCGAGAGGTAGGGCCCGGCTAGCACGCCGGCGAATCCGGCGAAGCCCGTGCCCATGCACACCACGAGCAGGCTGAGGCGATCGGTGTTGACGCCCATCATCCGCGCCACCATCGGCTGCTGGCTGACCGCACGCACGTGCATGCCCGATCGCGTGTACTTCAGCCACACGGCCAGTGCCACGCAGGTGCCGAAGCCCACCGCGATCAGAAAGATCCGGTAGGCCGGATACTGCTGGCCGAACAGATCGATCGAGCCGGCCAGCGATGCCGGCGCGTCCAGCTGCAGCGGCGCGGTGCCCCAGATCTTGATCACAACCTGGCTGAGCACCAGCGCGAGGCCGAAGGTGACGAGCGCCACATCCATGTGCGAGCGGTGCTGCAGCGGTCTGATCACCGCGTACTCGAAGGCCACCCCCAGAAGCGCCAGCAGCAGCGGAACGACCACCAGCGCCGCCCAGAAACCAAGCAGGCCCGAGAAGGTATAGCCCAGGTAGGCACCCAGCATGAACAGCGCGCCGTGACCGAAATTCATCACGTCGCGCAGGCCGAAGATCAGCGCCAGGCCGCTGGCGAGAATGGTGAGCAGCGACGCCAGTGCGAAGGCATTGGCCAGCTGAGCGATGTTGAAGATCTGCGAGAAGTCCATGTCGGCTCCGTTCAACGATCGCCGACCTGGCACTCGCCGCGGTCGAGCACGATCACATTGCGTTCGACCGCCAGCGCGCGAAAGCGCAGCGTGTCGCCCTCGTCGAACAGTTCGATGCGGAGGGTGTCGCCGGGAAGCGCCGGCTGGGCGAAGCGCACGAACATCGAACGCAGCCGCTCGGGGCGCGCGGCGCTGAAGTGCTTCAGGATCGCCCGGCAGGCCAGGCCCATGGTGTTGAGCCCGTGCGAGATCGGCCGCTCGAAGCCGGCGCGACGCGCCACCACCGGATCGGCGTGGATCGGCATGTAGTCGCGGCTGACCAGGCGGTACAGCAAGGCCGCCTGGGGCGTGGTCCGGTACTCGACAGTGGCGCTCGGCACGGCACCGTCGCGCAAGGCGGGCACGGCGGGGGGCGCGGCGCCATGGCTGCCGCAGCCGCCGTCCCCGCGAAGGAACTGCGTGGCCTGCAGGCTGGCCAGCGCCTCACCGGATCGCGCATCTGAAATCTCGGTGTCGAAGTAGATCAGGGCGCCGCGCCCGACACCCTTGTCGACCACGGCCCGCACCCGGTGCGTGGCGCGTATGTCGGCGTTCAGCGGCAGGGGCTGGTGCAGCACGAAGCGCTCCTCGCCGTGCAGGATGTTCACCCAGTCGATCCCGGCATCGGGATCGGCATGCCAGAACGCCGGCCAGCCCAGCACCATGCACTGGCTCGGCACGACATGCTGCTCGCGTCCCTCGAAAACGTAGGGCAGCTCATCCTCGTCGAGCGGGTCGGAGCCCATGCCCAGACCGAGTGCGTACAACGCCGAGTCGCGCCAGTCGTAGCGCTGGGCAACCGTTTCGAAACTGCGCTCGATGACGTTCTGCAGGTTCATGGCTGGGACTTGTCTCCGTGTCGGGGTAAGGCGCTTTTTCGCATCGCTCACTTATACCGTTAGCATAACTTACCATATGCATGCGTACTACCTATGGTTAGTACGGAGTCGCCGCAGTCCGGTGCCGTGCGGCGTCAGCGATGAAAGCGCACGGCCTCGCCCGTCGGGACGCGGCCGACGCGCGCGGCGTTGGCCTTGTCGGTGCGATCCTCGTAGCCGAACGAGACGCCGAACAGCAGCCGCTGCGTGTCCGGCAGACCCAGCGACGCTCGCACGATGCCGGGGTACAACCCGAGCGCTCCCTGGGCGCAGGTCGCAATGCCCCGGGCCGTCATGGCCAGCATCAGCGTCTGCGCATACATGCCGATGTCGGTCGCTTCGCGCGTATCGAAGGGATGCGGCATGAAGATGAAGACGGCGTGCGGAGCGCCGAAGAAATCGAGATTGCGCACGTACGCGGCGCGCCTGCCGGCGAGGTCGGTGCGCTCGACGCCCATGGCGCCGTAGAGCTGCACCGCGGCATCGACCTGGCGTGCCCGATAGACGCCGTTGAACTTGCCTTCGGCGGGCCAGTCGGGCTGGATCGGGGCGCCCTGCCGGCCAGCCTCGACCAGCGCAGTCCGAAGGCGCTGCAGCGCCGCGCCCGAGACGACATGCGGAACCCAGGGCTGCACATTGCAGTTGGACGGCGCGCGCTGGGCGATGGCGAACACCTCGTCCAGCGTGCGTTGCGGCACTTCATCGGGCAGGAAGCCGCGCACGGAGCGCCGCTGCAGGATGGCTTCGTCGACGGTCATCTTGGTCATGGATGTGGAAGAGCCCGGCAAGGCCCTTATCGGCCCGCGATCAATGCGGCGCCGCGTTTCGCGTACGCCCGCGCGAGCTTGCGGCCCACGCGCGCGGCGTCCGGCAGGAAGCCGTTGCCGGCATCTCCCCGCGCCGCCACGCCCGCGCTGCCGACGGCGCCCCGGAACATGGCGAACACCTGGTGGAAGGTCGTCATGCGCTCGCCCGATCCGGCCAGGCGGTAGTAGCGCTCGAGGTACTCCTCCTCGGTCGGAATGCCGAGTTCGGCGAGCGGCAGGCCGAGCAGCCCGCCGTTCTCGTCGGTGGCCATGCGCCACGCTTGGCTGTTGAAGGCCACGTCCACCAGCGGATGGCCGAGCGTCGACAGCTCCCAGTCGAGCACGCCGACGACGCGCGGCTCCGTGGGGTGGAACATCATGTTGGTGATGCGGAAGTCGCCGTGGCACAGGGCGATCGTCTGGCTGTCGGGCACCCGCTCGCCGAGCCAGGCCACGATGCGGTCGAGGTCCGGGTTGTCGTCGTCGCCGCGGCGGAACTGCGCCCACTGCTGCGACCAGCGGCTGAGTTGGCGCGCGAAGTAGTTGCCTGGACGGCCAAAGTCCGCCAGCCCGACTGCGCGGAAGTCCAGGCTGTGCAGCGCGGCCATCGTGGCACCCATCGAGTCGTACATGGCGCGGCGCTCGTCCGGCGCCACGCCGGGCATCGCGAAGCCCTCGAACACGCGGCCGTCGATGCGCTCCATGAGATAGAACGGCGTGCCCAGGATCTCCCGGTCGGCGCAATACAAGAGCGGCGCCGGGACCGGCACCGCACTGCCGCGCAGCGCCGTGAGGACGCGGTACTCGCGGTCGATCGCATGGGCCGAGGCCATCAGCACGGCGTTCGGCTGCTTGCGCAGCACGGCCTGCCAGTCGCCGCGCCGCAGGAAGTAGGTCGGATTCGACATTCCGCCCACCGTCCGCTCGACGATGAGTTCGCCCGCCAGGCCCGGTATGGCCTGCCGCAGGTATGTGTCCAGCCGCGCCGGCTCGAAGTCGATGCCGCGGTCGGCCGGCGCTTCGACCGGGCTGCTCATGACGTCACGCGCTTTCCCGCGAATCCGAACAGGTACTGCGCGACGCGGCGCATCTGCATCTCCTCGGAGCCCTCGGTGATGCGATAGCGGCGATGGTGGCGGTAGATGTGCTCGAACGGCAGCGCGCGGGTGTAGCCGATGCCGCCGTGGACCTGAATGGCGCGGTCCGCCGCCTCGCAGCACAGGCGGTTCGCACGGAAGTTGCAGATCGAGACGAGGTCGCTGATTTCCAGAGGGTCCTGCTGGTCCATCCGGCTCGCGACCTGGAAGATGAAGTTGCGCACCATCTCGCTCTCGGCATAGAGTTCCACCAGCGGGAACTGGATCGCCTGCTTCTTCGACAGCGGCTCGCCGAAGGCGATGCGCGAGACCGCGTACTTGGCCGACTCGGCGATGCAGTACCGCGCCGCGCCGGCGCTCGCCGCCGCCTGGCGGATCCGGTTCTCGTGGATGAAGCGCTGCGCCAGCACCAGGCCCTGCCCTTCCTCGTGCAGGATCGCGCTCTCCGGCACGCGCACGTCCTTCAGTTCGACCTCGGCATGGTCGCTGGGCATGTTGAAGGTCCAGTGGTTGAAGACGATGCGGTGGCCGGGCGAGTCGGTGGGCACGATGAAGGCCGTGATGCCGAGCGCGTCGCCCGGCTTGCCCGAGGTCCGGGCGAACACGAGATTCGCGTGAGCGCGCTGCACCTGGCTGTTGAAGCGCTTCATGCCGTTGATCACCCACCCGTCGCCGTCGCGCACCGCGGTCGTTTCGAGCCAGGTGGCGTCGCTCCCGTGGTTGGGCTCGGTCAGGCCGAACGACAGGTGCCGGTCACGCTTGATGATGCCCTCGATGTAGCGCTTCTGCTCGGGCGTGCCGTAGGCGTTGAGCACCGGCACGATCGGGAAGTTGCCGACGATCGACGACTCGTCCTGCAGGTCGTTGTGCAGGCCGAGACCCTTGGCGGCGAGGTGCTCGCGGATCGCGGCGATCGCGAGGTTGGACGCCGCCTGGCCGCCGCAGGCCTTGGGAAGCCCGTAGCGCAGGTGCCCCGCCCTGTCGGCGCGGCGCTCCATCTCGGCGATCAGGTCATGCCATTCCTTGCGCGGGAAGCCGTCGTTTTCCCAATCGGTGCGCGCGTGCTCGCGACGGTGGTCGAAGAACTGGATGTTCTCGCGCTCGAGCGGCTTGATCTCGGCTTCGATGAACGCGTCGAGCTCGGCGAGCTTGGCGACGATCTCGGGAGAAAACTGATAGTCCATAGGGTATGGCTCCTGATGATGGCGACCCGGTCACCGGTGATTCACTCTGGATTTTTCTGTATGCCTTATTTACATTACACATGCGTACGACATGCGTCAATCGAATCATTCCCTGCCCCGGACGCTGATTCGAATGGCGCGGATCAGCTGCCGGGAGCGGGCGTCATCAGGTTTTCCTGAGTAACACTCGCCACCAATGCGCCCTCGATGTCATGCACGGTCGCGATCGACAGCCCCCGGCCGCGACCGGCGCTCGGGCTCTGCACGTCGAAGTGCAGCCATTGGTCGGCACGCAGCGGACGATGGAACCAGATCGCATGGTTCAGGCTCGCCACGTGCAGCCGCGCGCCATCGCGCTGCAGTTGCGGCACATGGATGCCCACGCTCGCGAAGTTGAGCCACCAGTCCGACAGGTACGCGAAAGCCGCCGTCTGCAGCATCGGCTCGTCGGGAAGCCGATCGCGCGTGCGCAGCCAGAAGCGCAGCGCGGCCGTCGGCGACGACAGGCCCAGTTCGCGTGCCGGCTCTCCCACGCGCAAGTCCAGCGCCGGGGAATCGAGCGGGTAGCCGAGCGTGCGCCAGATTGCGTCGGCCGTCTCCGCCGACATGTCTTCCATCCGCAGCAAGGTCTGCGGATCGACGTCCCCGGCCCTCGACGGCGTGGCATGCGCCGGCCCGGGCAGCGGCGTGGCGAATGTCGCCTGGGCGTCGAGCACGACGCGGCGGCCCGTCCCGGCGCCGCCGCCTTCCTGCGTGCCGCGGACATGACGTGACGCAAAGCGCTTGCCGTCCTGCAGTGTGGCGACCTCGAAGTCGATCGCACGGTCCGGAGAGGCGCTCTGCAGGAACATGAACTGGAGCGCAGTGGCGTCGCGATCCGGCGGCACCGTCATCGACGCCGCCATCAATGCGTGGGCGAGGAGTTGTCCGCCGTACACGGTGCCGCGCGCGTTGGGGCTGGCATAGCAACTCCGAAAGCTCGACGGGCCCAGTGTTCGCAGTCTCAGCAGCGCTTCCAGGTCACGGGGGTCCCAGGGCGCAAGCGCATCGGGGCTGCTCATCGTTCAGCGCCCCTGAAACGCCGGCTTGCGCTTCTCGACCTGGGCGGCGATGCCTTCCCGGGCATCGAGCGTGGCCGACACGCGCGCCAGGGTCAGCGCCTCGTCCTCGAGTTGCGCTTCGAGCTGCGCGACACCCGCCTGCAGGAAAAGGCGCTTGGTCTCGCCGTAGGCGACGGTCGGTCCGGCAGCGAGCCTGCGCGCGAGTGCGAGCGCTTCGTCCTGCAGCTGCGCATCGGCCACGATCTGGTCGATCAGACCGGCCCGCTGGGCGTCCTCGCTGCCAAGAACCTCCGCGAGCAGCACGAAGCGGCGCGCCCGGGCCACGCCCATGCGTGCGCTCAAAGTCACGCTGGAACCGGAGTCACAGCTGAAGCCGAGCTGTGCAAAGGCCGAGCCGATGCGAGTCGACGCCCCCGCCATCACGACGTCGCACCCCGCGAGCAG
>JAQGLP010000228.1 GCA_028292835.1 Variovorax sp. | reverse complement strand
ACGTGGTTGTTGGTCAGGATGTAGCCATCGGCGCTCACGATGACGCCGCTGCCCAGGCCGACCTGCGGCTGGTTGTCGCCCTGATCGCCGAAGAAAAACCGGAACCAGGGGTCGTTGTTGCGGGGGTTGCGCTGCGCTCCCTTGCTGGTATTGATGCTGACCACCGCCGGCGACGCTTTCTTGGCGGCGGCGCTCAGGCTGAACGGCGCCGCGCCGGCGATGCCCCCGCCGGGCGCCTCGACCACCGACACCACACCGCCGAGCGAGTTGCGCCTTTGCAACCATTCGGGCTTGAGCGTGACAACCACGAAATAAGCCGCGAGCAGGACGGTCACGGTTTGGGCGAACAGCAACCAGGTGCGTTTCATGAAGCGGGGCAGGGTGGAGAGGAAAAAAGCGCCACGGCCAGGCCGGACGTCGAGGATGAATTGTCCTCCATGCCATTTTGAAGTGCGCCGCGGCAGCGCAAAAAAGCCCGGAGGTTGACGTCGCGCCCGCAGGCACGCTGCGCCGCCCCCGTTCACAATGGCGCCATGAGTGCCACCCGCCACGAACTTCTGCTCGCGTTCGACCTGCTGCTCGCGCCCGAGCGCTTCAAGGACTATGGCCCCAACGGCCTGCAGGTCGAGGGTCGCCCCGGCGTGCGCAAGATCGTCTCGGGTGTGACCGCCAGCCGCGCGCTGATCGAGGCTGCGATCAGCGCGGACGCCGACGCCATCCTGGTGCACCACGGCCTGTTCTGGCGCGGCCAGGACGCCCGCGTCACGGGCTGGATGCGCCAGCGCCTGGGGCTGCTGCTGGGCCACGATGTCAACCTGTACGCCTACCACCTGCCGCTCGACGCGCACCCCGAGCTCGGCAACAACGCGCAACTGGGCCTGCGGCTGGGCCTGACCGCGCATCCCGGCATCTCCGGGCGTTTCGGCGACCAGGAACTGGGCTTCATCGGAGGACGCGACGACGCGCAGGACTTCGCCAGCGCCAAGGCGCTCGCGGCCCATGTGAAAAAAGTGCTCGGAAGGCCGGTAGCGCTGGTCGATGGCGCGCCTCGCGCTATCAAAACGATAGCGTGGTGCACCGGTGGGGCGCAAAGCTACTTCGAAGCGGCCATCGCGGCAGGCGCCGACGCCTTCATCACGGGCGAAATCTCCGAGCCGCAGACGCATCTCGCACGCGAGATGGGCGTGGCCTACCTCGCCTGCGGCCACCATGCGACCGAGCGTTACGGCGCGCCGGCCGTCGCGGCGCGGGTGGCGGCGCAGCTCGGGCTGGCGCACGAATTCATCGACATCGACAACCCGGCGTGAGCAAGTGACCGACGCGAAGACCCCGAAGCCCATTGTCATCACGCTGGGCGACCCGGCCGGCATCGGCCCGGAAATCATCGTCAAGGCCTTTCGCGATGCGCCGCAGCTGACGAGCGGTTGCTTCGTGGCGGGCGACCTGGCAGCCCTCAGGCGCGCTGCCCAGGCGCTGGCGACGCCCGGCCGGCCCGCCCTGCCGGTTGCGCTCATCGAAGAGCCGGCGCAGGCGGCCTTCGCTCCCCCGGGTTGCGTTCCGGTGTTGCAGGCCATCGAGCCGCTCGACGGCATCGAGCCAGGACAGGTCAGCGCTGCAGCGGGACGCGCCGCCGGACAGTCTGTGGTCTGGGCGGCCCGCGCGGCCCTGGCGGGAACGGTTGCGGCCCTGGTCACGGCGCCCCTGCACAAGGAATCCCTGGCGGCGGCGGGCTTCGGCTTTCCAGGCCACACCGAGCTGTTGCAGGCCGAGGCGGCTGCGCATCTGCGGCTGCCGGTTGCCGCGCTGCCGGTGCGCATGATGCTGGCCAACGACGAACTGCGCACGGTGCTGGTGAGCATTCACATGGCGCTGCGCGACGCGATCGCGGCCGTCAGCCTGGACAGCGTGCTGCAGACCCTGCGCATCACCCATCAGGCGCTGGGCACCTTGCTCGGCCGCGCCCCTCGCGTCGGCGTGGCCGGTTTGAACCCGCACGCCGGCGAGGGAGGCCTGTTCGGCAGCGAGGAACGCGATTTCATCGCGCCGGCGATTGCCGCGGCGCGCCTGGAGGGCATCGACGCCAGCGGCCCCCACGCCCCCGACACCGTCTTCATGCGCGCGCGCAGGACGCCTTCGCGGGAGGGCGAGTTCGACGTGGTGATCGCGATGTACCACGACCAAGGGCTGATCCCCGTGAAGTACCTCGGGGTCGAGAAGGGCGTCAACGTGACGCTCGGGCTGCCGCTGGTGCGCACCAGCCCGGACCATGGCACGGCCTTCGACATCGTCGGAACGGGCCGTGCCGACGCATCCAGCCTGATCGAGGCCATCCGCATGGCGCGAACGCTCGCGCCGGACGGCCGGGGCCGCTAGGGTCGCCTGAGGCTGTCGCGGATTTCGCGCAGCAGCGCGATGTCTTCGGGTGGCGCCGCCTGGGCGGGGACGGCTTCTGCCTTCTTGCGCAGCCGGTTGACCTGTTTGACCATCATGAAAATGATGAAAGCCAGAATGACGAAGTTGACCGCGATGGTGATGAAGTTGCCATAGGCCAGCACCGGCACGCCGGCCTTCTTGAGATCCGCCAGGTTGTTCGCCACGCCAGCGGGCACCCTGCCCATGATGAAGTAGAGATTGGAGAAGTCGAGCTTGCCGAACACCAGGCCGACCACCGGCATGATGATGTCGCCCACCAGCGAATCGACGATCTTGCCGAACGCGGCGCCGATGATCACGCCGACGGCGAGATCGATCACATTGCCCTTGACTGCGAATTCGCGGAATTCTTTCAGAACACTCACCGGGCTCTCCCTGCGTCTCGCCAATGTCTGGCAGCGGCAGTATAGGTGCCTGCCGTGGCGCTGAAAGGCTTTCGCGGGACGCCGCTGGCCAAGGCGTTTGCAGTCGCTCCGCTACAATCGTCGGCTGATTCAAGACACCCCAGCGAGAAGATTGAGGACCCCCATGAGTGACATCCCCGTCGGCGCCCCCCAAGTCGACAGCAGCAGACGGACCTGGTTGATCGCCTCCGGTTGTGCCGGCGCGGTGGGTGGCGTGGCAACCGCCATTCCCTTTGTCAGCACGTTCCAGCCCTCGGAAAAAGCCAAGGCGGCCGGCGCGCCGGTCGAAGTCGACATCGGTGCCCTGCAGGTGGGCCAGAAGCTGACCGTCGAATGGCGCGGCAAGCCGGTGTGGATTCTCAAGCGTTCGCCCGAGCAGGTCGCCGAACTGCCCAAGCTCGACAGCCAGTTGGCCGATCCCCTCTCCAAGCGCAATCCCGACGAGTTCACGCCCGCCTACGCGCGCAACGAGCATCGCTCGATCAAGTCCGACGTGCTGGTCGTGGTGGGCATCTGCACCCACCTGGGCTGCTCGCCGACCGACCGCCTGCAGGCGGGACCCCAGCCGTCGCTGCCCGACAACTGGGAAGGCGGCTTCCTGTGTCCCTGCCATGGCTCGACCTTCGACCTGGCGGGCCGCGTCTTCAAGAA
>JAQGLP010000190.1 GCA_028292835.1 Variovorax sp. | reverse complement strand
GAGAACCTGATCTCGCCCACGCTCTCGACCATCGACGGCGTGGCGCAGGTGGCCGTCTTCGGGCAAAAGCGCTTCGCGGTGCGCATCAAAGCCGACACCGACCTGCTCAACGCGCGCGGCATCACGCTCGACGATCTGGCCAACGCGGTGCGCTCGGCCAACGCCAACACGCCCGTCGGCGTGCTCGACGGCCCGCGCCAGACGCTCACCATCCAGGCCAACGAGCAGTTGCTCAAGGCGGCCGACTTCGCCCGGCTCATCGTCGGGCAGCGCAATGGCGCGCCGGTGCGGCTCGACGAGGTTGCGACGCTGGAGGACAGCTTCGAGTCGGTCAAGACCGCCAGCAGCTACAACGGCCAGAACTCGATCTCGCTCGCGGTGCAGCGACAGCCCAACGCCAACACGGTCGAGGTCGTCGACGCGGTGCGCGCGCTGATGCCGCGCTTCCAGTCGCAGCTGCCGCAGTCGGTCGAGATCCACCTGGTCAACGACCGCTCGACCTCGATCCGCGACGCGGTGCACGACGTGCAGCTGACGCTCCTGGGCACCATCGCGCTGGTGGTGCTGGTGATCTTCCTGTTCCTGCACCGGCTGGTGGCGACGCTGATCCCGGCGGCCACCATCCCGATCTCGCTGATCGGCGCGGTGGCGCTGCTCTACGCCTTCGGCTACAGCCTGGACAACGTCTCGCTCCTGGGCATCACGCTGGCCGTCGGGCTGGTGGTGGACGACGCCATCGTGGTGCTGGAGAACATCATGCGCTACGTCGAGCAGGGCATGGCGCCGATGGCCGCCGCGCTGCGCGGCGCGCGCGAAGTGGGCTTCACCATCGTCTCGATCTCGATCTCGCTGGTGGCCGTCTTTATCCCGATCTTCTTCATGCCGGGCGTGATCGGCCTCCTGTTCCACGAGTTCGCCGTGGTGGTGGCGCTGGCGGTGCTGGTGTCGGCCATCGTTTCGCTCACGCTGGTGCCGATGCTGGCGAGCCGGCTGCTCAAGCACGTGCCGCGCGAGGCCGGCGCGCACGAGCATGCGGACGAACACGCACACGAGCATCCCGAGCCGGGCACCGCCATCGGGCGCGGCTTCGAGCGCGGCTACCGCTGGGTGCACGGCAACTACCTGCGCTCGCTCGACTGGACGCTGCGCCACCGGATCGTGATGCTGCTGGTGGCCGGCACCACCTTCGCGCTGACGGCGCTCCTGTTCGTCACCATCCCGAAAGGCTTTTTCCCCGAGGAAGACATCGGCCAGATCCAGATCACCACCGAGGCCGCCGAGGACATCTCCTTCACCGCCATGAAGGCGCTACAGGACCGGGTGGCCGAGGCCCTGCGCGAGGACCCCAGCGTGCAGGACGTGAATTCCTTCGTCGGCGTCGGGGGGCCGACCGCCACGCAGAACTCCGGTCGCCTGTTCGCGGTGCTCAAGGCCCGCGCCGAACGCCCGTCGATGACGCAGGTGCTCGAATCGCTGCGCGGGCGCTTCCGGCAGATCCCGGGCATCGCCGTCTACATGCAGCCGGTGCAGAACCTGCGCCTGGGCGGGCGCGCCAGCAAGGCGCGCTTCCAGTACACCCTGCAGAGCGTGAGCGCGGGCGCCATGAACGAGTGGGCCGCCAAGCTGATGGAGCGCATGCGCGCCGACACGGCATTCCGCGACGTGACCAGCGATTCGCAGAACCGGGGCCTGCAGGCCACCCTCGACATCGACCGCGACAAGGCCGGCGTGCTGGGCGTGGCCATCGGCGACCTGCGCACCGCGCTCTACAACGCCTACGGCGACCGCCAGATCGGCAGCATCTACGCGGCTAGCAACACCTACCAGGTGATCCTGTCGGCGGCCGACGACGACCGCCAGTTCGAGCAGGACGTGGCGCGCCTGTCGGTGCGCAACAAGGCCGGCCAGCTGGTGCCGCTGTCGGCGTTCTCCACGGTTCGGCGCACGGTCGGGCCCACGTCGGTCAACCACCAGGGCCAGCTGCAGGCCATCACGGTGTCGTTCAACCTGGCCCCGGGCGTGCCGCTGGGCGACGCGACCGCCAAGATCGACCGCTTCACGGCCGAGATGAAGATGCCGCCCTCCATCATCACCAGCTACGGCGGCGATGCGGCCGTGTTCCAGAGTTCGCAGGGCAGCCAGACGGCGCTGCTGGTGCTGGCGGTGCTGGTGATCTACGTGCTGCTGGGCGTGCTCTACGAGAGCTACATCCATCCGATCACGATCCTGGCGGGGCTGCCCTCGGCGGCGGTCGGCGCGCTGCTGTCGCTGCGGCTGTTCGGCTTCGACCTGACGCTGATCGCTACCATCGGCATCCTGCTGCTGATCGGCATTGTCAAGAAGAACGCGATCATGATGATCGACTTCGCGCTCGACGCGCAGCGCACCCGGGGGCTGGCGCCGGTCGACGCGATCCGCGAGGCCTGCCGGCTGCGCTTTCGCCCGATCATGATGACCACGCTGGCGGCGCTCATGGGCGCGCTGCCGCTGGCGCTCGGCCTGGGCGCGGGCGCCGAGCTGCGACAGCCCCTGGGTGTGGCGGTGGTGGGCGGGCTGATCTTCTCGCAGGTCATCACGCTCTACATCACGCCGGCGATCTACCTGGCGCTCGACCGCTACAGCGGCAGCGGGCCCCTGCAGACGCTGCCGCAGGAGCCGTCCGCGCCGCAGGTGCCCGCCAGGGCTTGAGCAGCAACGCATCGTGCTGCCATTGTTTTGATGGCTGAAGGCGCCCGTGGAACGGCGGCCAGGAGCCCATCCGGCGGGTGATGCGGCCCTGCCGAGGGCTGCGGGGCCCAGGGCGGTTGGGGCGCACGCGGCGAATGCCCGGTGCTTCCTCAGTGCGCGAGCGCCGCCGGCGACGAGGCCCGTTCGCACCGTGACGTCGTGGCGGTGGCAGCAACACCAGAGGCCGCGGTGGCGGTGTTGGTGGCGACGGCGCTGGTCGGCGCCACCGGGTCGATGGCCGGTGGCGCCAGGCGCGCCGTCACTACGTCGAGCGCCCAGTCCGACACCGACTTCAGGAAACGCTGCTGCGACGCCATCGTGGTCAGCGTGTGGTCGATGTCGGCCATGAATTCGTAATGGATGTGCTTGGCGAAGGGCTCGTTGCGGAACGGGCCGAGCTGGTCGCGGTTGCGATCGCGCACGTGCAGCGTGCCCGAGTAGAGCAGGTAGACCGCCACGCCCCGCTCGACCACCTGTTCCATCGAACGGCAAAACAGGCCTGCCACCACCTCGGGTGACTGAACCTCGTCGAAGATGCCCGCCGCCTTGTCGCGGGTATCGAGCGCCTTGCCCCCGCGCTTGAGCCAGCGCAGGGTCTTGCCGAGGATGGCCGGGTTGGACGATGCGGCCAGGGCGCGCTGCAACTGGCGCTCCCAGCGCGAGCGCCGGCCCGGAAAGCTGTAGCCGTCGAACAGCGTGATGCCGACCACGCGCGCGTCGGCCACCGCCGCCGCCAGGGCGTTCGTTGCGCCCGAGCACAAGCCGACCACCAGGAACTGGCGAATGCCCAGCGTCTGTTCGAGCAGGTCCATGGCCGCCTGCAGGTCGCGCACGGCCTGCGCCGCGAAGTGCTCGGCGCCGGTTGCCGCCTTGCTGTCGCCCAGGCCGGCCAGGTCGAAGCGCAGGCTGCCGATGCCCAGCGAGGCCAGGTGGTGCGCCAGCTTCACGTTGACGCGGTGCGGCCCGACGCGGTGGTGGGCTCCCATGTTGAGCAACAGGCAGGCAACGCCTGCCGGCTTCTCGCACAGCGGCTCGGTGACGATGCCCACCAGCGATCGGTCGCTACCGAACAGCACGGCACTTTGGCGAAAATTGTCATCCATGCTTTGTCGCACTTTCTTTATTCATGAACGGCGGCCAGCAGGCATTGCAGGGCCTCGGCTGGCACCATGGCGCTGTTGGGGTGAGGGTCGGAACTCCACATCAGCGAATGCCGGAACGGTGTCAGCCGCAGCGGCAATTTGCGCGCCTGCTGCTCGCCCGCCCAGCGGGCGACAGCCTCGTCGTCCGGCTCGGCAATGACAATTGTGTCGTGAAGGTCGCTCAACGGGAGCGCCGCAGGCGTCAAGGCCCGCAACTGCGCCAGCAATTGCGGGGAAATGGCGGTGCCCAGGGCCTCGTCCGTGAAGGTGTCGCTGTCGTCCTTGGCCAGCTGGCGGCGCCATGCCGGGTCGGGGATGCAGTAGGACAGTTCGAGCGCCTCGACATGGCGCTCGCGCAGGTACCGCAGGTAGCGCGCGCCATCGACGATCGGCTCCCAGAGCACCAACCGGGCCGGGTCGCAGCGCCCGCCGCGAGCCGCCAGCGCGGCCAGCGTGGCGCCCAGGCGCACACCGATCCACATCACGCGATCGGTCCCCACCCGGCGGCGCAGCTCCTCGTGCGCGACGCACAGGTCGCGCCGCCAGCCGTCGAGTTCGCCCTCGTGCTCGTGGCCCGGCGAGTCGCCCGAGCCGTGGTAGTCGAAGCGCAGCGTCGAGACGCCCGAGCGCGACAGGCGCTCGGCAAGCACCTTGAAGAACCGGTGCGAGCGCAGGCTTTCCTGGCCGAAGGGCGGGCAGATCAGCACGGCCGAATGCTTGTCGTTGGCCGCCTCCGCAGGGTGGTACATCCCGAACAGCGGGCGTGAGGGCGGTCCGAACATCAAGGGAGTCATGCGCAAGCCTCGGCCACGGCGTGGCGCCGGCCCGCGGGCGCTGCCAGGGAACCGCGCGGCTCGACCATCCGCCGCGCGAGGGAAAACACCATCGTCTGGGCGCCGTGGTCGAACAGGCCGCTGAACGAGTCGAGCGCAAGCCGCACCATGCCTTCCGGCGTGGCCAGGTTCACCATGCGCGCCACCGGCGCCACGCCCACCTCGAAGCTGGCGGGCGAGAGCTGCAGGCCCACGCCCAGCGCCTTCAGGCAGGCCTCCTTGCGGGTCCAGCAGGTGAAGAAGGCGCGCTCGCGCATCGCCTCCGGCAGCGCGGCGAGCGCGGCGCACTCGGCGTGCGTGAAATGCGCCTGCGCCAGGGACAGCGCATCGGGCATCGGGCGCAGCACCTCGACATCGACACCCACTTCGAAGGTGCGGCTCAGCGCGATCAGCCCGACCCCCTGGCTGTGGCTCAGGTTGAAGTGCAGCCCGGCCAGGCCGGCCACGGCCGGCTTGCCGAAGTGGCCCTCCACCAGGTGCAGCGGCTTGCCGTCCATGCCGGCCTGCTTGCCCAGGATCTTGCGCAGCGCCACGTGCGCGGCGATGAAGCGCCGCGCATCCCGCTCGAACACGAAGCGCTGCGCCCGGGCCTGCTCTTCGGGCGAAAGCAGCGCGAGCGCGGCCGGCGCGGGCGCCTCGTCGAGATCGATCTGCCACAGCAGACAGGAGGCTTGCGAGGGAAGAAGTCGGATCGTCATGGTTGCCTCAGGCCTTGCGGCTCCATCCTGAAAAGATCCGTCCGAGCACGCCGCGTTGCGGCGGCGGCGTCACCGGCGCGTCGTTCGGGGGCAGCGCCGACGCTGGCGAGGCCAGCTGCGCCAGGCTCTCGAACACGTAGCGCCGCGGCTCGACCCGGAACCCCATCACCTGTTGCGCTTCCTGGATGGCGCGCATGGCCAGCAGGGAGTCGCCGCCAAGGTCGAAGAAGCTGTCGCTCGGGCGGATGTCGTTGACGTCGATGCTCATGACGCTGGCCCAGATCTGCGCGAGCCGCGCCTGTTCCGGCAGCAGCAGCGAGGTGTCCGGCGCGCTCTCGCCGTCCGCCGAGGCGGAGGACGACGTCCCGCTGTCCGGGGCGGTCGAAGCCAGCTTCTTCAGGTACGCCATGCTCGCCGAGTCGCCGGGCGCCAGGAGGGTGGCCAGCGTGGCGTCGGGCTGCGCGATCAGGGCCTGCAGCAACTCCAGGAAGCGGTCATGCAGGTGCGCGCCGGTCTCGCGCAGGTAGATGTCGGCGTTGTAGACGAAGGCGCCGTCGAGCCCCGTGGGCTTGTCCATGATCCACAGGCCCAGGTCGTCGGTCGCGCCGCGTTGCAGCAGGTGGATCTGGCGGTGGCGCAGGTTGCCGAAGTCCACGGGACGCTCGCGCACGTCCTGGAACGAGAACAGTGCCTGGTACAGGCCCGCCCCTTTGGCGCGCTCGGTGAACTCGGGCTCCGACGCCAGTCGCTCGAAGGGCACCTGCTGGTAGTTCATCACCGACAGCAGTTCCTGCTTGACGTAGCGCATGAACTCGCCCAGGCGCAGCGAGGGCTCGACCTCGAACGAGAGCGGCAGCACGTTGTTGAAGAAGCCCATCACCGGCTCGAGCTCGGGCTGCTCGCGCCCGCGCACCGGCACGGCCAGGACGATCGAGCGGGTGTCGATGACGTTGCTCATCATGAGGGTGTAGATGCCGAGCATCATCATGTTGAGCGTGACGTCGTGCGAGCGCGCCACCTCGCGCAGGCGCTCCGTGGTCGCCTTGTCGATGTGCAGCCAGTGGGTGCCGCCTTCGCCGCTCATGCCGGCACGCCGCGGCATGTCGGTGCGCGGTGCGCGCGGGCGCGGCGCGTTGGCGAAGCGGCCCTTCCAGTAGCGCAGTTGCGTCTCGAACGCCGGCTGGGCAAGCCAGTTCTGGTACCACTCGGCGAAGTCGCCCGGCGTCACCGTCAGCGCGGGCAGCGCCGGGGTCTCGTTGCGCAGCAGCGCGCTGTAGATGGCCGCCAGTTCGTTTTGCAGCAGGTCGAACGACCACCCGTCCCAGACCAGGTGGTGCGGCACGAAGACGAAGGCATGGTCGTCGGCCGCCAGACGGTACAGCGCCACGTGGAACAGCGGCGCGCGGTGGATGTCCATGGGCTGGTCGGCCACCAGCTGCATGTGACGCTCGAGTTCGGCCTCGCGCTCGGCCTCGGGCACCGGCTCCAGGTCGATCACCGGGAAATCGAAGTCGAGCGTCTCCACGATCCGCTGCACCGGCTTGCCGGTGGCGGGGTCGGTGCCGATGCAGGTGCGCAGCGAGGGCTGCCGGCGCACGATCTCGCGGAAGGCGGCCTCGAATTTCGGCACGTCGAGCGGCCCGGAAAAGCGGTGCCCCGACGGCGCGTTGTAGACCGGCCGGCCCGGGTGCATCTCCTCGATGAAGCGGATGCGGTCCTGCATCGGTGTGAGCGGTGCGCTGGTCCGCCCGGGCTGGTGGCGGATCGGCTCGGCGCGGCCGGCCCCGGTGTCCTTCAGGGGCTCGATCGCGGCCGCCAGCCGCTCGGCCGTCGGTGCCTCGAACAGCGTGCGCAGCGGCACCGTCACCCCGAAGGCGCGGCTCAAGAGCGTGGTGGCGCGCGCGGCCAGCAGCGAGTGGCCGCCGAGCGCGAAGAAATCATCCTGGATGCCCAGCCCCGGCAACTTGAGCACCTGCTCCAGCGTCTCCAGCACGATGCGTTCGCGCTCGTTGCGCGGCGCCAGGCGCTGCGCGGCGCTGTGGGCCCGCGCCTGCGGTGCCGGCAGTGCCTTGCGGTCCACCTTTCCGTTGGGCAGCAGCGGCAGGGCCTCGAGCACCACGACGTGCTGGGGCACCATGTACTGCGGCAGCCGGTCTTGCAGGTGGCGGTTGAGCGTGGCGACATCGAGCGAGGCGCCGGCCGCGGGCACGACATAGGCCACCAGCCGCACGTCGCCGGACTGGTCCTCGCGCGTGACGACGACACTGCGCCCCACGCTGTCCAGCTCGTTGCAGCGCGCCTCGATCTCGCCGAGTTCGATGCGGTAGCCGCGCACCTTCACCTGGAAGTCGTTGCGGCCCAGGTGCTCGAGCAGGCCGTCGTTGCGCCAGCGGCCCCGGTCGCCGGTGCGGTAGATGCGCGTCTCGACACCGTCGATCTCGACGGTGACGAAGCGCTCGGCCGTCAGTTCGGGCCGGTCGAGGTAGCCCAGCGTCACGCCGGCGCCGCCGATGCAGATCTCTCCGGGCACGCCGACCGGGCAGCACTGCGACTGCGCATCGAGGATCCAGACGCCGGTGTTGGCCACCGGATGGCCGATCGCGACACCGCGCGAAGCGATGATCGAGCGCTCCATGCGCCAGACGGTGGACCAGACCGTGGTCTCGGTCGGGCCATAGAGGTTCCACAGGCCGCCCACGCGCTCCAGCAGCTCCAGCGCCAAGTCGGCCGGCACGCTCTCGGCGCCGATCCAGGCGCGGAAGTTCGGTCCGCCCGGCCACTGGGCGTCGAGCAGCAGGCGCCACATGCCGGGCGTGGCCTGCAGGATGGTGACCGACTCGCGCTCCAGCAGCCTGCGCAGCAGGTTGCCGTCCATCGCGACCTCGCGCGGCACGATCACGATCTCGGCGCCCGCGGCCAGCGGCAGCATGATCTCGGGCACCGCCATGTCGAAGGACCAGGTGGTGACGGCGGCCAGCCGGTCGTGGGCGCCGATGCCGGGCTCCTGCTGCATCGTCTGCATCAGGTTGGCGACCGCGCGGTGTGGCACGCACACCCCCTTGGGCGTACCGGTCGAGCCCGAGGTGTAGATGACGTAGGCCACGTCCTCGGCCTGCGCGTCGGCGTCCGACGCAGGCAGTGCGTCGGCCGGCTGCGCCTGCCATTCATCGTCCCGGTCGAGGTGCAGGGTGCGCTGCGCCGCGTCGGCGCACCAGCTGCGCGGCGCGGCCGCGACGGCCGAGGTCGTCAGCAGCAGGCTGAGCCGGGCGTCCTCGGCGTAGTAGTCGAGCCGCGACTGCGGAAAGTTGGGGTCGAGCGGCACGTAGGCCGCGCCGGCCTTCAGCACGGCCAGCATGGCCACGAAGATGCCGCTGTCGCGCTCCAGGCACAGCCCGACGCGGTGGCCGCGGCCGATGCCGCGCGCGCGCAGCGCGCGGGCCAAGCGGTTGGAATGCTCGTCGAGCTCGCGGTAGCTCAGGCGCTCGTCGCCGTGGCGCAGCGCGGGCCGCTCCGGCTGCGCCTTCGCCTGCTCCAGGAACCCCGCGTGCATCAGCGGGGCGCCCTTCAGCGGCGTGGGCGCCGGCTGGAGCGCGGCCAGGGCCCGCTCGTCGGACGGCGAGAGCAGGGCCAGCCGCCCCACCGCCTGCGCGGGGGCCTCGGCGGCGGCACGCAACAGCGTCTCGTACATGCCGAGCCAGCGCCGCACGGTCGGCTCGTCGTACAGGTCGGCGCTGTACTGCGCCTCCAGCTGCAGCCCGCCGGCGACCGGCATGACGTTGAGGAACAGCTCGAAGTTCTCGTAGTGCCGCGCGATCGTGTGCTGCTCGACCGTGAGCTGCGGGAAGGTGCCGCCGCCGGCATTGGCGTCGCGATCGAGGTTGAACAGCACGTTGACCAGCGGCAGCCGGCTCGGATCGCGCGACACCGGCAGCTTGGTCAGGAGCGTGCCGTAGGTGAGCGACTGGTGCTCGTAGGCGTCGAGCAAGGTGCCGCCGGCTTCGCGCACCAGGGCATTGAACGGGCGCTGCGCGTCCACCGCCACGCGGATGGGCAGCAGGTTGACGCAATGCCCGACCAGCGTGGGCATGTCGCTGGCCATCTGGCCGGCGGCGGCGATGCCGATGACCAGGTCGTCCTGCCCCGTGAGCCGGTGCAGCATCGCGGCAAAGCCGCCGAACAGGGTGGCGAACAGGCTGCTGCCGCTGCCGCTGCCGAGCTTGCGCAGCGCATCGACCAGCGCGCCGTCGATCCGGTGCTCGATGCGGCGCGAGCGGAAGCTCCGCACGGCGGGGCGCGGGTGGTCGAGCGGCAGCTCCAGCACCGGCAGGCTGCCCTTGAAGCGCGACAGCCAGTAGTCCACGTGGCCCTGCAGGGCCGGGCTGTTGGCCTCGGCCAGTTCCCAGGCAGCGTAGTCGGCGTAGTTGGAGGCGGCGGGCGCGTCGGACTGCCGCAGCGAGGGCGGCAGCGCATCGTCGGCGCCGGTTTCCCGCGCGTAGAGGCGGCCCAGTTCCTCGCTGATCACGCCCCAGGACCAGCCGTCGCACACCACGTGGTGTGCCGTCATGAAAAGCGCGTGCTCGGTCGCGCCAAGCTGGTAGAGCGCTGCCCGGAACAGCGGCCCGTGTTCGAGCGAAAAGCGCTCCTCCATGGCGGCGTGGCCGGCCTGCTCCAGCGCGGCGCGCTGGCCTTCCGCATCGAGCGCGCGCAGGTCGTGCCGCTCGACGGTCAGCGGCGCGGCCTCGCCGATCAGGAGCTGGGTGCCGTCGGGCGAGATGGTGGCGCGCAGCGACTGGTGGCGCGCCACCAGGCGGTCGAGCGCCCTGGACAGCGCGGCGCTGTCCAGGGCGCCCCGGAGCCGCAGCACGAGGGATTCGTTGAAGGCGAGCGAAGCCTCCCGTCCGAGCCGGTCGGCCAGCCAGACTTCGCGCTGGGCCTCCGTGGTCGGGACGATGCGCTCGATGGTGCCGCCCGCGAACGGGTCGAAATCGGCCGTGCCATCGCCGGCGGGCTGGATGTTGTTGTCGAGGATCCTCATGCTTCAACCTTCTTGAACTTGCCTTGGGCGTCGGGGTCGGGAATGAACCAGGCGGGCTGCCCGTCCTTGTCGCGGCCCAGGCGGGCATTGGGTACCGGCGGACGAGACACGTCCAGCGCCACCGCCGCGCGGCGCGGCAGGAACTCGGCCTCCTGCATCTCCGCCACCGATTGCTTGAAGGCGGACTTGATGGCGGCGATGTCGTCCTGGGTGTGGGCGGTGGTCATGAAGCAGGGGAAGTTGTCCAGGATGTGCACGCCGCGGCTGCGCATCATGGCAAACAGCAGGTCCTGCAGCGGATGATCCTCCAGCCAGCTGACGCGCCACAGCGAGGCGAAGCTGCGGATCTCGATCGGCGCGCCGACCTCGCGGCAGTGGGCCGTCAGTTCGTCGGCCATGGCCGCTGTGTGCAGGTTGAGCTGCGTCTGCAGCGCGTTGCCCGCTTTCTTCAGGTGGTCGAGCGAGGCCTTGCAGGCCGCCAGCGCGAGGGGATGGCGCACGAAGGTGCCGGCGAAGTAGGTCACGCCGACCGTGGGGACCGAGTCATCCCCGTACTGCCACGGGCCGCCGTCGAGCGCGTCCATGTACTGGCGCGTGCCGGCGATCACGCCGACCGGGAAGCCGCCGCCGATCACCTTGCCGTAGCTCGCCAGGTCGGCGCGCACGCCGAAGATGGCCTGCGCACCGCCCAGGTGCGAGCGGAAGCCCGTGATGACCTCGTCGAAAATCAGGCAGGTCTGCGATTTCTCGGTGATGGCGCGCACCTCGCGCAGGAACTCGCGCGGCTGGAAGTCCGGGCGGCGGCTCTGCACCGGCTCGGCCAGCACGGCGGCCAAGTCGTCGGCGTTGGCGCGGATGAATTCGAGCGCTTCGGGCGTGCCGTATTCGAGCACGCGAACGTCGCCGAACATGCCGGGCATGATGCCGGGCGCGGCCGGCAGGCCCTTGGCGCTGCGCCCGGCGCGCACCAGCACTTCATCGAAGGTGCCGTGGTAGGAACCGGCGAACACCACCACCGTGTTGCGCCCGGTGACGGTGCGCGCGATGCGGATGGCCGCCATCACCGCCTCCGAGCCGGTGTTGCACAGCGCCGCGCGGTCGAAGCCGGTGAGATCGCAGATCTGCTGCGTGACCTCGGCCGCAAGCGGATGCTGCGGGCCGATCTCGTAGCCCGCGTCGAGTTGGCGGCGCACCGCCTCGTTGATGAAATCGGGTTGCCAGCCGAACAGGTTCATGCCGAAGCCGTTGAGCACGTCCACGTACTCGTTGCCGTCGATGTCCCACAGCTTCGAGCCCTTGGAGCGCTCGACGACGATCTGGTAGGTGATTTCCTTGGTGGCGGGCCGGAAGCCGTTGACCACGCGCGGGTCGGCCATGTGCGGCCGGTTGCGCTCGGTGAAGCGCTTGCTCTGGGCAGTGCGCTCGACGTAGCGGCGCATGAAGGCGGCCAGGCGCAGCTTCTGCCGCTCGGTCAGCTCCTTGTTCTGCGTGTGGATGCGCGCGATGGCGCCGAAGGCCTTCTTCACGTCGTAGCGGACCGCGGTCGCCGGCTCCTCGGCGGGCGGCGGCGCGATGGGATTGGACGCCCTGGCCGCGGCGGGGGCCAGGGACGTGGACTGCTCCACCGACGGTTGCGGCGGCGCGAAGCCAGCCGCAGCCGTCGGCGCCGCCGACAGCAATACGAGTTGTTGTTGCATCAGTTGCATCTGCTGCGCGATGACCTGCTGCACCAGCGTGCCGGCGCCGG
>JAQGLP010000168.1 GCA_028292835.1 Variovorax sp. | reverse complement strand
TGCCACCTTGGCGCGGCGGATGTAGTCCAGCAGCGAGGTCTTGCCGTGGTCGACGTGGCCCATGACGGTCACGACCGGTGCGCGCGGCAGCGCCTCGGCGTTTTGCGCCGACACGTCCTCGTCGGTGAAGGCTTCGGGGTCGTCCAGTGCCGCCACGACGGCGGTGTGACCCATTTCCTCCACCACGATCATGGCGGTGTCCTGGTCCAGCGGCTGGTTCATCGTGGCCATCTGGCCCAGCTTCATCAGGTGCTTGATGACCTCCGAGGCCTTGATCGCCATCTTGTGGGCCAGCTCGGACACGGTAATGGTCTCGGGCACGTGCACCTCCAGGATGCGCGCCTCGACCGGCGCGGCCTGCTGGCGCATGTCGTCATGGCCGCCACGGTCGTGGCTGCCTCGGCGCCCGCGCGGACCACCGCGCCAGTTGCCGCGACCGACACCGCCGCTCGAATCGCCGCGGGTCTTGATTTCCTTTTTCTTGGCCGGATCGCCCGCCCAGCTCGACGAGAGCTTGGCCGACTTGACTTCCTTGCCGGCGCCAGGCGCCGCCGCGGCAGCACCCGGGGCGGCAGCAGGCGCGCCGGGCCGGGCCGGCGGCGTGGCGGGCTTGTGCAGCGTGCCCTTGACGGCGGGCTTTGGCACTTCCTTCTCGGGCGCCTTGTGCGGCACCAGCACGCGGGCTGGCGCGCTCATCATGGCGCGGATGGCCTCGGCCTCGGCCAGCGCCTTGCGGCGGCGCTCGTCCAGGTCCTTGGCGCGCACGCTTTCTTCCTCGGCGCGGGCCTTCGAATCGGCCACGGCCTTGGCCTTGGCATCCACCCGCGCCTGCGCGGCACGGGCTTCGGCGTCGGCCTTGTCGGTGGCCACCTTGACCCGGGCAGCCCGGTCGGCCGCAATGCGGGCAGCTTCTTCGGTCGCTATGATTTTTGTAGCATCGCGCGACGCCATGGCGGGCACTGCAGCCTCTTTTTTCCTGGCTTCCTCGGCCTTGGCGCGCTGCTCGGCCTGCTCCGCCTGTTCGGCACGCTCGGCGCGCTCGACCTGCTCGCGGGCCTGGGCCTCGGCCGCCTCGCGGGCACGGCGCTTCTCGGCAAGCTCTTCCTCCTGGCGGCGGATCAGCTCGGCCTGGCGGCGGGCGTCTTCCTCGCGTCGCGCCAGTTCGGCCTCGTCGTCGCGCGGCGCGGGAGGCGGCTGCGGCACGGCGGCCTCGACCGGCTCGGGCGCGGCGGCATGGCTCTCGTCGCGCTGGACGAAGGTGCGTTTCTTGCGCACCTCGACCTGGATGGTGCGCGCGCGCCCGGTGGCGTCGGCCTGCTTGATCTCGCTGGTCGATTTCTTGATGAGCGTGATCTTCTTGCGCTCGGGCTCGGCTCCGCCATGGCTGGCCTTCAGGAATCCGAGCAGGCGCTGCTTGTCGGCCTCGGTGAGCGCGTCGGTGACGGCCGCTTTGGCCACGCCTGCGCTCTTGAGCTGGTCAAGCAGGATTTCGGGGGTCTTCTTGAGTTCGCTGGCGAACTGGGCAACGGTGATGCTGGACATATGTGCTTTGTGCCTCCATGACCGTCACGCTTGGCCCGTGAACCAATGTTCGCGGGCTTTCAAGATGAGGGCTTTGGCGTCATCGGCGTTCTGGCCGGTGATCTCGGTAAGTTCATCGACCGCAAGGTCGGCAAGGTCGTCGCGGGTGTGGATGCCCGCCTCGGCGAGTTTCGCGATAAGGGCGGTGTCGAGACCTTCGAGGTCGCGCAAGTCCTGCGAGACGCTCTCTTCATTCTCGGCCTTGGCGATTTCCATCGTCAGCAGCACGTCCTTGGCGCGCGAGCGCAACTCGTTGATGGTGTCTTCGTCGAAGCTTTCGATTTCGAGCAGCTCGGAGAGCGGCACGTAAGCCACCTCTTCGAGGCTGGTGAAGCCTTCGGCGATCAGGATGTCGGCGATTTCCTCGTCCACATCGAGCTTTTCCATGAACAGCTTGCGGCTGGCATCGGTCTCGGTGGCCTGCTTCTGGGCCGACTCGTTCGCGTCCATGATGTTGATCTTCCAGCCCGTGAGGTCGGAAGCCAGGCGCACGTTCTGGCCGCCGCGGCCGATGGCAATGGCGAGGTTTTCCTCGTCGACCACCACGTCCATGGCGTGCCGCTCCTCGTCGACCACGATCGACGACACGTTGGCCGGCGCCAGGGCGCCGATCACGAACTGCGCCGGGTCCTCGCTCCACAGAACGATGTCGACGCGCTCGCCGGCCAGCTCGTTGGTGACGGCATTGACACGCGTGCCGCGCACGCCGACGCAGGTGCCGATCGGATCGACCCGCTTGTCGTGGCTCAGCACGGCGATCTTGGCGCGCGAACCGGGGTCGCGGGCACAGCTCTTGATCTCCAGCAGGCCCTGCTCGATCTCGGGCACTTCCTGGCGAAACAGCTCGATCATGAACTCGGGCGCCGAGCGCGACAGGATGATCGGCGCGCCGCGCAGCGTCAGGTCGACCTCCATGATCATGGCGCGCACGCGGTCGCCGTTGCGCAGATTTTCCTTGGCGATCATCTCGCTGCGGCGCAGGCGTCCCTCGACGCGGCCGGCCTCCACGATGATGTCGCCCTTGTCGAGGCGCTTGACGGTACCGACGAAGATCTTGTCGCCGCGCGACATGAAGTCGTTGAGCAGCATCTCGCGCTCGGCATCGCGGATTTTCTGCAGGATGACCTGCTTGGCCGCCATCGCGCCGATACGGCCGATCGGCACCGAGTCGACGGCCTCCTCGATGTACTCGTCCACCTCGATGTCGGGCATCTCTTCCTTGGCCTCGAACAGCAGGATTTCCTGTTCGGGCAACTGCAGACCGGCCTCGTCGGGCACGACATGCCAGCGGCGGAAGGTTTCGTAGTCGCCGCTGTCGCGGTCGACGGCGACGCGGATGTCCACGTCGCCCTGGTGCAGCTTCTTGGTGGCCTGCGCCAGTGCGGACTCGACCGCGCCAAAGACGACGTCGCGCTCGACGTTCTTCTCGCGCGAGATCGCATCCACCAACATCAACATTTCGCGATTCATGCCACCACTCTCCTGTGTTCTCAGTCCGGCAAATCCGTGCCGGCACTGTCCGAAAAACCCGCAGGCGCCGGATCCGGGATCCCGCCGCGGGTTTTGGCCTTGCGGCCCTTGAAATCCACGATCGGCGCGAGCCGCGCGTCGCGCAACTCGTCCAATACGAAACCGAGCGCATGCAACACGGCAGGCGCCCGTTTCTTGCTGACCTTTTGTCCCGGCTTGGGCTCGGGCGCGTCGCTCCAGACGATCTGCCAGCCGCCGCCGTCGGCGCGCTCCAGCGTCCCGCGGAACTTCTTGCGATTGGCCGCCACCTGCCCGAGCGCCGCCGCGCCCATCGGCGCCTTCAGCGTGATGTCGATCACCTCGCCCACGAAACGTTCGAAATCCTGCTCGCCGCGCAGCGGCCGGTCGATGCCCGGCGAGGACACCTCGAGCCGGCGGTAGTCGACACCATCGACCTCCAGGGCGAACACCAGCTGGCGCGTGACCTTCTCGCAGTCCTCGACCGTGACGAAGGGCTCGGGCGCCTCGAAGGCCGCCGCCCCGACCAGGGCCTGCGCGTCAGACGCCGGAGCTACCGATATGGGACCGGACCAGGGCAAATCAATCGTGACGCGCAGCAATCCACCCGCCGAGCGTTCGATCTCGATCAGGTCGTAGCCCAAGCCGGCCACGGTTTGTTCCACTGTCTGCTGCAATGCCACGTGTCTGAAGGTGCCTCTAAATGACTGGCTTCGCGTTGCACATTGCCCCGCCCCGGTGCGATGTCAAACGAGATGCCTAAAAACGATCGACCAAAAAAAACGGGCGGTTGGTACCCGCCCGCTTGGTCGTGAGCCTCGAATTATATGCCAGTCGCGTCTTCGAGGCCAGCTTCCGCGGCGTAAAGCAGGCGGGATCTTCGGTGCGTGCCGCTCGGCTCAGGACCCTGGCCGCGAGGCCCGTCGCCAGACCGCGACGAACAGCGCCGCGCCCAGGGCGAGCGCCGCCGCGGCGGCCAGCAGCGGCAGGGCAAAGGCACCGGTGCGTTGTGCCAGTGGCGCGGCAAAGAGCGGCCCGACGATCTGGCCGACCCCGTAGGACGCGGTGGCATAGCCGATCAGCCCGGCCGCCGCGTTGCCCCGCAGACGGCGCGCCTCGCGCATCGCGAACAGGGTGATGGCGGTAAAGGGCATGCCCAGCAGCAGGCTGCCGAGCGCAAAACCCCAGAGGCTGGGCCAGACCACCGACAGCACGATGCCCAGCGCCTGCAGCGCATAGGCCGCCGCCAGCAGCAGCCGGTTGTCCCAATGGGAGGGCGCCCGCGCGCCGATCAGTGCGCCGGGAATCACGGCCAGCCCGAACAGCGGCCAGAACAGGTCGGGCCAGGGCGAGCCGGGCAAGGCCTGGCGGGCGATCACGGGCAGGAAGGTGGCGGTGATGATGTAGCCAAAGCCCGCCAGGCCGTAGAGCGCGACCAGCCAGCGCGCGTCGGCGCGCGCTTCCCGCGGCTCGACCTTCCCTGGCTCGGCAGGCAGGGCCGGGCCGGATGCCGGCGCCGGAGCCCGCCCGTCGTCGAACACGCGCCAGATCGGCGCGATCAACGCCAGCGCGACCAGGCCCAGGCCGAGCCAGGCCACCTCCGACCCCCAGCGGCCGATGGCGCCGCCCAGCAGGCCGGTCACGGCGATGCCGATGCCCGGACCGGTATAGATCACGCCGCCCAGCTCCGGCGCCCGGGTCTCGGCCAGGCGCCGCAGACCCCAGCCCGACGCAAAGACGAAGGCCCAGGCGCTTGCCACACCGGCGGCGGTGCGCAATACCCCCCAGGCGCCGAAGCCGTGCGCCAGCCCCATCCCCAGCAGCAACGCGGCAGTGGCCACCAGGGCGCCGCGCACCATGGCGACCGGCCGCACGCGGATCGCCGCGCACGACAACGCGCCCAAGAAATAACCCAGGTAATTGAGCGATGCCAGCAGTCCACCGCCCTGCAGGTCGAGCTTGCCCTCCTCCAGCATGACGGGCAGCATGGGTGTGAAGGCGAAGCGGCCCAGCCCCATCGCCACCGCGAGCGTGACCATGCAGGCCAGCGCGGCGCGCCACGCCTCGCGGCGGGTCCGGGTGTCGAAGGTCATTGACATGTGAAGTCGCTCGTTTCTCCGGGCGGTCCGGGTTCAGGCCACCTGCGCGGCCGCCACCAGCTGCCGGGTGTAGGGATGGCGGGGGGCGTCCAGCACCTGCAGTGCCGGGCCGGCCTCGAGAACCGCGCCGTCCTTCATGACCAGGATGTCGTGCGCCATGGCGCGGATCACCTCGACGTCGTGGGTGATCAGCAAATAGCTCAGGCCGCGCTCGCGCTGCAGGCGCTGCAGCAGGCCGAGCACCTGCTTTTGCACCGTCACGTCGAGCGCGCTGGTCGGCTCGTCGAGCACCAGGATTCGCGGCTCGACGATCAGCGCCCGCGCGATCGCCAGGCGCTGGCGCTGGCCGCCCGAGAACTCGTGCGGGTAGCGCTCGAGCAGCCCCGGGTACTGCGCCTCGCCCAGGCCCACGTCGGCCAGCGCCGCAACGACACGCTGGCGCCGCGCCGCCGCGTCGAGGTCGGGTGCGTGCACGCGCAGTCCCTCGCCGACGATCGCCTCGACCGTCATGCGCGGCGACAGCGACGAAAACGGGTCCTGGAACACCACTTGGATGACGCGGCGCAGGTCGCGGTCGCGCCGCCTGCCGCGCCAGTGGCGACCGGCCAGGTCGAGCGTGCCGCCGTGCGGCAGCAGGCCGAGCGCGGCCAGCGCCAGCGTCGTCTTGCCAGAGCCCGATTCGCCGACGACGCCCAGCGTGCGGCCGCGCCACACGCGGAAGTCGGCGCCCTGCACCGCCACGAACTCGCCTCTGCGAAACCACCCCCCGAGGCCCGGTCGCGGCACCGGGTAGCCCACGCGCAGCGCGCGGGCCTGCAGCACCGGTGGTGCGCCCTCCCCGCCGCTCGCGGGCGCCACGTCCCGCTCGGGACGGCTGTCGATCAGCTTGCGGGTGTAAGCATGGCGCGGCGCCTCGAACACGGCGCCCACCGCGCCCTGCTCGACGATGTGGCCGTTTTCCATGACGGCCACGCGGTCGGCGAAGCGGCGCACCAGGTTCAGGTCGTGCGTGATCAGGAGCACCGCCATCCCGAAACGCCGCTGCAGGTCGGCCAGCAACTCCAGGATCTGCGCGCGCACCGTCACATCGAGGGCGGTGGTCGGCTCGTCGGCCAGCAGCAGGCGCGGCCTGCACGCCAGCGCCATGGCGATCATGGCGCGCTGGCGCTGGCCGCCCGAGAGCTGGTGCGGGAAGGCGGCGGCGCGGCGCACGGGCTCGGCAATGCCGGTGTCGGCCAGCAACTGCACTGCCGCCGCGTGCGCCGCCCGGCCCGACAGGCCCTCGTGCAGCTGCAGCACCTCCGCGATCTGCTCGCCTACCGGGTAGAGCGGGTTGAGCGCGGTCATCGGCTCCTGGAAGATCATGGCGATCTCCCGGCCGCGGATGCCGCGCAGCGCGTGCTCCGAAATCGATAGCAGGTCGCGCACGTCGGACGGGGGCTGCGGCCCGAAAATTCTTGCAACGCCCGACACCTCGGCGTTTTGCACGAGGCGCAGCAGGGCCAGCGCCGTGACCGTCTTGCCCGAGCCCGATTCGCCCACCAGCGCCAGCTTTTCGCCGGCGGCAATCTGGAAATCGATGCCATGCACCACCTCCTTGCCGCCGAAGGCCACGCGCAATCCTCGAACGTCCAGCAGGTCCGTCATCCGCGCTCCCACCTGGGAGAGCGACGCGCACGGCCGCCCGAAGGGGCCGTCATGCCTCCATCTTTCGCGGGTCCAGCGCGTCGCGCAGCGCATCGCCCATGAAGGTCAGGAGCATCAGCGTGACCACCAGCACGCCGAAGGTGGAAATCGAGATCCACCAGGCGTCGATGTTGTCCTTGCCCTGCGCCAGCAGCTGGCCGAGCGAGGGCGTGCCGGGCGGCACGCCCAGGCCCAGAAAGTCGAGCGAGGTCAGCGCCAGGATCGCCGCGCTCATGCGAAACGGCAGGAAGGTGACGACCGGCACCATGCTGTTGGGCAGGATGTGGCGCCACATGATCTGCAGGTTGCTCACGCCCAGCGCGCGGGCGGCGCGCACGTAGTCCATCTGGCGATTGCGCAGGAACTCGGCGCGCACGTAGTCCGCCAG
>JAQGLP010000526.1 GCA_028292835.1 Variovorax sp. | reverse complement strand
GCTCAACGACGTGATGAGCACCGTGATGGGCGACCTGGTGCAGGATTCCGACGACGAGCAGCAGATCGTGCGGCGCGACGAGCACTCCTGGCTGATCGACGGCGTGACGCCCATCCAGGACGTGCAGCGCGCGCTGGACATCGACACGCTGCCGCATGCCGACGAGTACGAGACGCTGGCGGGCTTTCTGATGGTGATGCTGCGCCGCGTGCCCAAGCGCACCGACAGCGTGAGCTGGGGCGGCTACACCTTCGAGGTGATGGACGTGGACAGCCACCGCATCGACCAGGTGATGGCCACGCGCACGGCCTAGCCGCGGTTCACGCGACCGCGGTGCGGTCGTTGAAATTCCAGGTGCGCTGGTTTGCGAACACCGCGTCCGGGTACGGCGCACGGCCCCGGCTGCCGTTGTAGCGCCCGAGCGTGAGGAACAGGTCGCCGCGCTCGCGGTCGAGGTAGTGCCGCAGGATCACGCAGCCGAAACGCAGGTTGGTCTGCATGTGGAACAGCTTGGACGCGTCGCCGTCGCCGATCGCGCGGGTCCAGAACGGCATGACCTGCATGTAGCCGCGCGCACCGACGCTCGACACCGCGAACTTGCGGAAGTTGCTCTCGACCTGGATCAGGCCGAGCACCAGGCTCACATCGAGCCCGGCGCGCTTGCTCTCGTACCACGCTGTCTGCAGGAACTCCTGGCGCGTCGGCCAATCGGGCAACTTCTTCTTGAGGCGCTCGCTCATTTCGCCCAGCCAGCGCAGGTAGGCCAGGTGCGCCTCGGTGCTGGCGAACTCGGGCACCGGCGGCGCCTGGTTGTGAATGGCCGAGCTCAGCGCGGTGCGCACCGAGTCGATCAACGGCTCCTCGACCTGCGCGCCAGCCAGCGCCGGCCGCGGCAAGGCGAGCGCAAGGGCGCCCGCCGAGGCGCCGCCCAGCCAGTGCCGGCGCGAAATCATCGTCCGGCCAGCTGGCCCTGCAAGAAGCCGGCAATACCGTCCGCCGGCAGCTTGATGGGCGCGCTGTCGCGGCGGTGCTGGTATTCGAGCCGGCCTTCCTTCAGGCCGCGCTCGGATATGACCACCCGGTGCGGCACCCCGATGAGCTCCCAGTCGGCGAACATGGCGCCGGGACGTTCGCCCCGGTCGTCGAGGATCGCGTCCACGCCCTGGGCGATCAGCGTGTCGTACAAGGCCTCGGCGGCCGCCTTCACGTCGGCGCTGCGGTCCATGCCGATCGGGCACACCACCACCGTGAACGGCGCGATGGCGTCGGGCCAGACGATGCCGCGCTCGTCGTGGTTCTGCTCGATGGCGGCGGCCGGCAGGCGCGTGATGCCGATGCCGTAGCAGCCCATCTCCAGGAACTGCGGCTTGCCGGCTTCGTCAAGGAAGGTGGCGTTCATCGCACGGCTGTACTTGGTGCCCAGCACGAACACGTGCCCTACCTCGATGCCGCGCTCGATGGCGAGCACGCCCTTGCCGTCGGGCGACGCGTCGCCGGCGACGACGTTGCGCAGGTCCGCCACCAGATCGGGCTCGGGCAGGTCGCGCGCCCAATTCACGCCGGTCATGTGGAAGTCGGGCTCGTTGGCGCCGCAGATCCAGTCGGCCATGACGGCCACTTCCCGGTCGACCACCAGCCTGACGGGCTGCTTGAGGTTCAGCGGTCCGAGGTAGCCCGGCTTGCAGCCGAAGTGCGCTTCGATCTCGGCCAGCGTCGCGAAGCGAAAGCCCTCGTTCAGCCCCGGCAGCTTGCCGACCTTGACCTCGTTCATGTCGTGGTCGCCGCGCAGCAGCAGCAGCCAGACCTGGGCACCCGCCACGTTGCCGGCGGCGTCGAGCTTGTCGGTGGCCAGCACCAGCGATTTCACGGTCGTCGCCAGCGGCACGCCGAGCAGCGCGGCCACGTCGGCGCAGGTGGCCTTGCCCGGCGTCGGCGTCCTGGCAAGCGCCTGCGTGGCGGCCGGGCGCGCGGCCGTCGGCGCCAGCGCCTCGGCCTTTTCCATGTTGGCCGCGTAGTCGCTGTCGGCGCAGTAGACGATGGCGTCCTCGCCGGTCGCCGCGATCACCTGGAACTCCTCGCTCAGGTCGCCGCCGATGGAGCCGCTGTCGGCCGCCACGGCCCGGTAGCGCAGCCCGAAGCGGTCGAAGATGCGGCGGTAGGCCTGCGCCATCGCCTGGTAGCTCGCCTTGGCCGCGTCCAGGTCGCGGTCGAAGCTGTAGGCGTCCTTCATGGTGAATTCGCGCCCGCGCATCAGTCCGAAGCGCGGCCGGCGCTCGTCGCGAAACTTGGTCTGAATCTGGTAGAAATTGCGCGGCAACTGTTTGTAGCTGCGGATTTCCTGGCGCGCGATGTCGGTCACGACCTCCTCGCTGGTGGGCTGCACCACGAAGTCGCGCTCGTGTCGGTCCCGGATGCGCAGCAGCTCCGGCCCCATCTTGTCGAAACGGCCGGTTTCCTGCCAGAGTTCGGCCGGCTGCACCACCGGCATCGAGAGCTCGACGGCACCGGCGCGGTTCATTTCCTCGCGCACTATGGCCTCCACCTTGCGGATCACGCGCAGGCCCATCGGCATGTAGGTGTAGATGCCCGCACCGAGCTTTTTGATCATGCCCGCACGCATCATGAGCCGGTGGCTGGCCACTTCGGCATCGGCCGGCGCTTCCTTCAGGGTGGAGACAAAAAAACGGGAGGCTTTCATCGGTCGCGCACCAAGGCAGTGGAGGAAATTCGAGGGGAAATGGAAGGGCCGCGAGGGCCTTTGAACCGGTCGCTTGCCGTGCGTAACACGGCGTGCATAATCAACTCAGTTCATAAAAATTTGAGGTTCGATTATGCTCGACCGGGACGGCTTCAGGCCCAACGTCGGCATCGTCTTGCTCAACCAGAAAAACCAGGTTTTTTGGGGCAAGCGCATCCGCAGCCATTCGTGGCAGTTCCCGCAGGGGGGCATCGATCGCGGTGAAAGTCCCGAGCAGGCGATGTTCCGCGAATTGCACGAAGAGGTCGGCCTCCATGCGGAGCATGTGCGCATCGTGGCCCGCACCCGCGACTGGTTGCGCTACGAGGTGCCGGATCGCTTCATTCGCCGCGACGCGCGCGGCCACTACAAGGGTCAGAAACAGATCTGGTACCTGCTGCAGCTGACCGGGCACGACTGGGACCTCAACCTGCGTGCGACCGACCATCCGGAATTCGATGCCTGGCGCTGGCACGACTACTGGGTGCCGCTCGACGTCGTGGTCGAGTTCAAGCGCGGCGTCTACCAGATGGCGCTGACCGAGCTGGCGCGCTACCTGCCGCGGCAGGAGTTCCGCAACCGCTTTCTGCGTGGCAGTGTGCGCGGACGCGATCTCGGTGACCACGCGCCCCCATCCATGCACGCCGGGCAGGCATTTTCCCCGGGTTTCGAACTGCCTCCTGGCGCCACGTTCGATCCGGACCCCACTCCCAAATTTGCCAACGATGCCGCTTTTGCGCCGAATTCCCAACACAGCGGACGCTAGCCGTGCCCTGGTCCTCGCCTTCTGCCTTGCCGCCGGCGGGGTCCCGGCTTTCGGCCAACTCATGGACAACCCGGACTGGAAGGAGAGCGACGCGCCCCCGCCGCCGGCCTTCAACATGAACCGGTTGCTGCCGGTGGACCCGCCCGCACACATGACCCTGCGCTACGGCATCGATCCCGCGTCGATTGCCGTGACAGGCGATGGCGTGGTGCGCTACGTGATCGTGGCCAGCAGTCCGCACGGCGCGGTCAATGCCTTCTACGAGGGGGTGCGCTGCGCCACGGGCGAGATGAAAACCTACGCCCGCTACACCGGCGACGCGTGGCACACGGTGAGCGATCCCGACTGGAAGCGCATCAAGGACATGACATCGCGCCACACCTCCGAGCTGGCGAGCCAGGCCCTGTGCCGCGGCCAGGCGCCCCGCGCGTCGGTCGACGACATGGTGCGCCATCTGAAGCAGCCCATCCGCGAAGTCGAATGAGCGTGGGCGCCGCCCTCAGGCCGCACCCTGCATGAGCACCATGTTGTCGCGGTGCACCATCTCCGGCTCCGCCGCATAGCCGAGCAGGCGCTCGAACTCGCTCGAAGGCTTGCGGCACAGCAGACGCGCCTCGCTGCTCGAATAGTTCGCGAGGCCCCGGGCCAGCTCCAGCCCGGCCGTGTCGCGCACGGCAATCACGTCGCCCCGGGCGAAGTGCCCGTCCACGCCGGTCATGCCGATCGGCAGCAGGCTTTTGCCCTCGCTGCGCAGCTTGGCTGCGGCGCCCGCGTCGACCATCACGGCGCCGCGCAGCTGCAGGTGATCGGCCATCCAACGCTTGCGTGCCTGGTGTTTGGCCGTCTGCGCCAGCAGCAAGGTGCCGATGGCCTGTCCCCCCACCAGCCGCAGCAGGGCATCGGGCTCGCGGCCCCAGGCGATCACGGTGGAGGCGCCCGAGGCGGCGGCGCGCTTGGCGGCGAGGATCTTGGTGATCATGCCGCCGCGCCCGAGGCTCGATCCGGCGCCGCCCGCCATCGCCTCCAGCGCCGGATCGCCGGCGATGGCCTCGTGCACGAACCGGGCCGAGGGTTCCTTGCGCGGATCGGCCGTGTAGAGCCCGGCCTGGTCGGTCAGGATCACCAGCGCATCGGCCTCGACCAGGTTGGCCACCAGCGCGCCGAGCGTGTCGTTGTCGCCGAACTTGATCTCGTCGTTGACCACCGTGTCGTTCTCGTTGATGACCGGCACCACACCCAGCCTG
>JAQGLP010000122.1 GCA_028292835.1 Variovorax sp. | reverse complement strand
GTCTTGCCGACCCCGGTGCCGGCCTCGACCACCAGGACGCCGCCCTCGTCGATAGTGCGCGCGACCGCCAGCGCCATGCGGGTCTGCCCTGAACGCTCGCGAAACTCGTCGGCCGCATGCGCGAGCGCGCCGTGCAGCGCGAAACTCTGGCGCACCTGCGCCGCCAGCGAGCCTGCGTCCTCGGGCAACCCCTCCCCCGGTCCCCCACCATCCTCGGCAGGGAATGCGTCCTCCTCCAGAACGCATGGCGATCGGCTCATCGCCATGCGCCGCACGCTTGAAGGGCAGGAGCGCGCTCAAGTCGTGCGACCGGACGGCATGGAATCAAAGGGAAATCGCGGTCGGATACAGGCAAGGTGGCTTCTCGGCGAGGGGCTGATGCACTTGATAATACGCGTGCTATCTCTCTGTTCAGTTCCCACATCCATCGTCGAAGACGCGCCCCGTCCATGACCCGAGGCTTCCGACTTGTTGCCGCCACCGGCCTGCATCAGGGCGACCGTGACTACCAACAGGATCAGGTCCTGCTGATAGCCCATCCGCGCGCGCCCGGCTGCGTCCTTGGGGTGGTGGCCGATGGCATGGGTGGGCGCAGCGGCGGGCGCCAGGCGTCCGAGCAGGTGATGCTGACGGCACGCCAGCTGTTCGCTCGCTATGCGCCCGGGTACGACGACCCCGCCCATCTGCTGCGTCAGCTGCTCGACGACGCGCACATGGTGATCAAGCTGACGGCGGTGGCAAGCGAGCAGGAGCCCCACAGCACGGTCGCTGCCTTCCTGGTCAACCCTCGGGGCGGCTGCACCTGGGTGCATGCGGGCGACTCGCGGCTCTACCATTTCCGGGGCGGCCGCATGGTCCGGCGCACGCGCGATCACTCCTACGTGCAGGCCCTGGTCGACCGCGGCGACCTCACCGAAGCGCAGGCCAACGCCCATCCGCAAGCCAATCTGCTGATCGGCTGCCTGGGCATGGCCGCTTGCCCGCCGCCGCTGGCCCTGGACGCCATTGGGCAGCTGGAGCGCGACGACGTTCTGCTGGCTTGCAGCGACGGTCTGTGGCACTACTTCGAGCCTGATGAACTCGGCACCCTGCTGGCGGAACACCCGCCGCGCGCAGCGGTCGAGCTGCTGGTGGCCGAGGCGCGCCAGCGCGCGCGGGGCAAAGGCGACAACCTCTCGCTGGCGGTGCTCAGGCTCGAAGCTCTGCCGCTCGGCTGAAGGCGCCTGCCCGGCGCACCGTGCCGCTCCCGTTCAGGGAGGCGCGGGCAGCCCGGCGGCGCGCGACTTGATGCCCTCGGCATTCTTTTTGTCGTGCTCCGCCTGGCGCTGTGCTGCCTCCTGGATTTTTTGCTCGTAGCGCTCGCGCTCGGCCGGTGCCTGCGCACGGCGGCGGGCGGCCTCGGCCTGCTGCTCGGCAAAGGCGCGCTGCCGGCGCTCGAACTGGGCCGCATTGACAGGGACGCTGGCGGCAGCCGCATCGCGCGCGGTGGTGTGCTCGGCGGCGCGGTCCTCGCGCTGTTGCTGCGACTCGCGCGCGCTCTCGACCTGCTGTCGGGTCTCGTTCACCCGCTTCTTTTGCGCCTCCTCCAGGCGCTCCAGCTGGTCGGCGCCTCGGCGCTTGCGCTCGACACCGTTGAGCACGGACTCCTGCTGCCGGAGTTGGTCCGATTCAAGGCGCTGGCGGCGGGCGCTGTCGGTCAGGCAGCCGTTGACCGCGAACTTCCGGTAGCAGTCCTTGCGCTCCGTCAGCGCACGGCGCTCGAGCGCCGCGCGCTCGCGCTCGATGCGCGCCCGCTCGGTGGTGGCGTCGAGGTCGGCGACCGGCGCCACGGTCTGAGCCTGAGGCTGGGCCTGGACAAGCGGAACGCTGGCCACAACAGCCAGCAGCAACGAAACAACGGTTTTTTTCATGTCAGGCTGGTATCGACGAGGCGCCGTTCGAGCGCAAGGAATTCGGCCGAGCGCATTTCCGCAAGCCGCGACACGGTGCGGGGAAATTCGTGCGCCAGCGGTCCCTCGGTGTACAACGCCTCGGGCGGCACCTCGGCGGACACGATGAGCTTCACGCGCCGGTCGTACAGGACGTCGATCAGCCAGGTGAAGCGGCGCGCCTCCGACGCCATGCGCACCGACATGGCGGGCACATCCGACAGCAGCACGGTGTGGAACTGGGTCGCGATCTCCAGGTAGTCGTTCTGCGAGCGCGGGCCGCCGCACAGGGTCTTGAAATCGAACCAGACCACGCCGCCGGCCTTGCGCCGGGCACGGATCTCGCGCGCCTCGATGTGCAGCACCGGGTCCTGGTCGGCCGTCTCGGCCAGACGATTGAAGGCATCGCGCATTTCCTTGTCGGCCGCTCCGCCGTTGGGCGTGAGGTACAGCTTGACCTGCTCGAGCGTCTGGCGCCGGTAGTCGGTGCCGTTGTCGACGTTGACGACCTCTAGCCGCTCGTTCAAGAGCGCGATGGCGGGCAGGATGCGGTCGCGGTGCAGACCGTCGGGGTAGAGGTCGTCGGGCCTGAAGTTCGAAGTGGTGACGAAGCCCACGCCGTTCTCGAACAGGGCCGCCAGCAACCGGTGCAGGATCATCGCGTCGGTGATGTCG
>JAQGLP010000520.1 GCA_028292835.1 Variovorax sp. | reverse complement strand
CACCGCGCCGGGCTGATCGCGCAGTTGGCCAACCTTGCGCCTTACCCGGAAACGGAGCCGATCAACAGCCTGGTGCGCGTGCCCGGCACGCCTTTGGCCGACAGCGAGCCAATCGATCCGCTCGACTTCGTGCGCGTGATCGCGGTCGCGCGCATCACCATGCCCAAGGCCCGCGTGCGGCTGTCGGCCGGGCGTCAGCAACTGGGCGACGCGGTGCAGGCGCTGTGCTTTCTTGCGGGCGCCAACTCGATCTTCTACGGCGACAAGCTGCTGGTCACCGGCAACCCGGACGTGGAGGCCGACGTGAAGCTGCTCTCGAAGCTGGGCCTGAGGGCGCGCCAGACCACCGAGCCGGAAGGCTGCGCATGAGCAACGGGCAACGCCCCTTCAAGGTGCTGGGCGTCCAGCAGATCGCCATCGGCGGACCGGACAAGGCGCGTTTGCGAACGCTGTGGGTCGAGATGTTCGGCCTGGAGGTCACGGGCACCTTCCGCAGCGAGCGCGAGAACGTCGACGAGGACATCTGTGCGATCGGCAGCGGACCCTTCAAGGTCGAGGTCGACCTGATGCAGCCGCTCGACCCTCAGAAGAAGCCGGCGGTGCACGCCACGCCGCTCAACCATGTGGGCCTGTGGATCGACGACCTGCCCAAGGCCGTCGAATGGCTTGCCGGGCAGGGCGTGCGCTTTGCGCCGGGCGGCATCCGGCGCGGCGCGGCCGGTTTCGACATCTGCTTTCTGCATCCCAAGGCCAGTGACGAGTTCCCGGTGGCGGGCGAGGGCGTGCTGATCGAGCTGGTGCAGGCGCCGCCGGACGTGGTCAAGGCGTTCTCGGCATGGACTGCCACCGCCGGTACTGCCAGCAGCGCCGCCTGACGCAGAACTCCACAGTCCAGGTCGAAGCGTCCCGGTGCCTGCGCGTCAGGACTTGATGGTGGTGTTGCGTGCCGCCGCGGCAGCGCGCGCGCGCGCCAGCGCCGCTTCGACCACGGTGCGCTTGCGTTGTCCGGCATCCGTTGCGATTTCAGGTGTTTCGGGGTTGCGGTGCTCGGCTTGTCTGGTTCTTGCGCTATGAATTTCATAGCGATGACGCGCTTCGTCGGCTCGCGCTTGTGACCAGGCCTGCCAGCCTGTGCGCCCTGGCGTGATCACTTCGATGGAGATGCAGTCGACCGGGCAGACCGGGATGCACAGCTCGCAGCCGGTGCAATGCGGCTCGATAACGGTATGCATGCGCTTGTTGAGCCCCGCGATGGCATCGGTCGGGCAGACCTCCAGGCACAGCGTGCAGCCAATGCACCAGTCCTCGTCGATGACCGCTACGCCGCGCGGACCTTCGCTGCCGCACAGCACATCGAGGGGCTCGACGTCGCGGCCTGTCAGGCGCGCCAAACGCCCGACGCCCTCGGCGCCACTTGGCGGGCAGCGGTTGATCGCGGCGCCGTCACACGCAATGGCGACGGCGTAGGCTTTACAATCCGGGTAGCCACAGCGCCTGCATTGCGTCTGCGGCAATGCGGCGTCGATGCGCTCGGCCAGCGTCAGCGCAGGACGGTCCGCAAGCACGCCAGCCCTCTCGCCCTGAATGAGGCTTAAGCAACCGCCCGCTGGGGTGCCACCGCTGCCTCGAAGGAGGCGGGTTGCGGGTCCGCCGCCGTATCGGCCGGCACTTCCTCCAACGGTTCTTGCCGGCGAGACTTGGCACTGCTGCTGTGCGCATTGTCGTTGTCGGCCAGCGGATTGGACTCCGCTGCCACGTGCTCGGGCTTTGTCTGGCTGGCTGCGTTGGCAGGGGCTTTCGTGGCGCGTTCCTTCCCGGCTGCGGCGTCAGGCTGCTGGCTGGCCGGCTCGACGATCGCGGGACGAGAAGCGGATGCCTCGACCGGTGCGGCCGCCGTCGCCTCGGCAGCCGGGGCCTGCCGATGGGTGGACGGGGTGGCGTCCAGCATCTGCGACGCGCTGACGGCTTCGACATGCCGAGGTTTGGCGGTCCGCTTGGCAACGCGCTTGGCGGACCGTGGGCCGGTGGCGTCAGGCACGTCAGCGTTCCGTATCGCTTTGGCGGCCTTCTTGCCTGCTGCTGTCTTGGCGGCTGGTGGTGTTTCCAGCGTCAGGTCGGCCGCTTGGGGCGCTGGGGACTTGGCTGCTCGTTCCTTGACTGGCTTGACCGCCTTTGCCTTGGGCTCGACGACAGTCCTGGTTTTCGCCACCTTGGCCACCTTGGCTGGCTTGGTAGCACGAAACTTGACGACCTGACTGATGGCATCCGGTTCGATGGCCGCGTCCTCGGCCGTCACGGCGCTGACCAAGTCCACCTTGCCCTGCTGGGGCAGGTCATGGGCGGCGATGAAGGCGCGCACTTTCGGATAGACCGCATCGCGCCAGCGGCGTCCGCTGAAAATACCGTAGTGGCCGGCACCCTCGACCTCGAGGTGCTCGTGCAGGTTCGCCGGAATGCCCGTGCACAACTCGTGCGCCGCCTGGGTCTGGGCCGAGCCCGAGATGTCGTCGAGTTCGCCCTCGACCGTGAGCAGGGCGGTGGCGGTGATGTCCTGCGGCTTGACACGCTCCAGCGTCCCATCGCTGGCCTTCACGTCCCAGATGCCCTGCATCAGCAGGAAATCCTGAAACACGATGCGGATGGTGTCGAGGTAGTAGTCGGCATCCATGTCGAGCACGGCGTTGTACTCGTCGTAGAACTTGCGATGCGCCTCGGCGCTCGCGTCATCGCCCTTGATCAGGTTCTTGAAATAATCGTAGTGGCTGGACGCATGGCGGTCCGGGTTCATCGCGACGAATCCCGTGTGCTGCAGGAAGCCCGGGTAGACCCGGCGTCCGGCACCCGGAAAATTCTTGGGCACGGGGTAGATGACGTTGTTTTCGAACCACTCGAAGCTCTTGTTGGTCGCCAGGTTGTTCACCACGGTGGGCGATTTGCGCGCGTCGATCGGGCCGCCCATCATGGTCATCGAGAGCGGCGTTTTTTCGCCGCGGCTCGCCATCAGCGAGATGGCCGCGAGCACCGGTACCGTCGGCTGGCACACGCTCACCACGTGACAGTTGCCGTACAGCTCCTGCAGGTGCCGAATGAAGTCCTCGACGTAGTGGATGTAGTCGTCCAGATGGAAGGAGCCTTCGGACGTCGGCACCATGCGGGCGTTCTTCCAGTCGGTGATGTACACCTTGTGGCCCTGCAGCATGGTCTTGACCGTGTCGCGCAGCAGCGTCGCGTAGTGGCCCGACAGCGGAGCGACGATCAGCACGGCAGGCTGCTGCTTCAAAGCCTGCAGCGTTGCCGGCTGGTCGGTAAAGCGCTTGAAGCGGCGCAGCTGGCAGAACGGCTTGTCGAGCTCAACGTGCTCGTGGATGACCACGTCCACGCCGTCGACCGCGACGCTGCTGATGCCGAACTCGGGCTTGACGTAGTCCTTGCCCAGGCGGTAGATCAGGTCGTAGCCGGCGGCCACGCGCTGCGCGATCGGCAACTGCGCGAACGGGGAGACACTCTTGCTGTAAAGCTTCGAGGCAACCTGCGCGAAGTCCGTGAACGGTTCCATGAGCGACCGCTGAGCTTCGTAAAGGTGATAAAGCATCTGGTTACCTAGGTGATTGCTGCAGCGCAATATATCAATAGACAGGAGTCTTTTTGTAGGCGCCGACCCCTATGCTGCGCGCTCAAATTACCCTGGCGATGCTTTCGCAGACGTGATCGATGTTCTTGCTGTTGAGCGCTGCCACGCACATGCGGCCAGTGTCGGTGCCGTAAACGCCGAATTCGTTGCGCAGACGCACCATCTGATCCCTGGTCAGCCCCGAGTAGCTGAACATGCCGATCTGGGTGGTGATGAAGCTCATGTCCTGCGTCACGCCGGCCGCCTTCAGGCCCTCGACCAGCTTCTGGCGCATGCTCTTGATGCGCATGCGCATCTCGCCGAGTTCCCTCTCCCAGACCGCGCGCCGCGCCGGGTCGTTGAGGACCGCCGCCACCACGGCGCCGCCGTGCGTCGGCGGGTTGCTGTAGTTGGTGCGGATGACGATCTTGAGCTGGCTCAGCACGCGGTCAGCTTCTTCCTTGCTTTCGCACAGCACCGACAGTGCGCCCACGCGCTCGCCGTACAGGCTGAAGCTCTTCGAGAACGAGGTCGAGACGAAGAAGCTGAGGCCAGAGGCGACGAACTTGCCGATGACCGCACCATCCTCGGCAATGCCGTGGCCGAAGCCCTGATAGGCCATGTCGAGGAAGGCGACGAGGTTGCCCGCCTTGACCGTCGCGATCACCTGGTCCCACTGCGCATCCGTCAGGTCGTAGCCGGTCGGGTTGTGGCAGCAGGCGTGCAGCACCACGACGGTGCCTGCCGGCGCCGCCTGCAGGGCGCCCAGCATGCCGTCGAAGTCGACGCCGCGCCGGGTTGCGTCGTAGTAGGGGTAGGTATCGACCGGGAAGCCGGCGTTGGTGAACAGCGCGCGGTGGTTTTCCCAGCTCGGGTCGCTGATCAGCACCTTGGCCGCCGGGTTGAGCTTCTTGAGGAAGTCGGCGCCGATCTTCAGGCCGCCGGTACCGCCGATGGCCTGGACGGTGGCGACGCGGCCTGATTTCACGGGTTCGCTCTCGGCGCCGAACACCAGGCCCTTGACGGCGCTGTCATACGCGGCGATGCCGTCCATGGGCAGGTAGGCCCGCGCGCTGGGCTTTTTCATCATGTCCTCTTCGGCCGCCTGGACGCACTCCAGCAGCGGCAGCTTGCCGTTGTCGTCGTAGTACACGCCGACGCCGAGGTTGACTTTTTTCGGGTTGCTGTCGGCGGCGTACTGCTCGTTGAGACCAAAGATCGGGTCGCGCGGCGCCATTTCGACGGCGGTGAACATGGACATGGAAAAAAATCCTCTGGATGAATCTCGAATCGCCCACGGACGGCGGCGTCCGTAGGCTGGCTGTGGACCCGGCAGTGGGTTAGGCTTTCGGGTTGCCTTGAATTTTACCGGCCGCACCGCCAGCTGATTGAGGTTCGCCCATGCCGCAGATCCATCCCGTCATTTCCGAGTCTTTCCATGCGGACCTTGCCGGTCCCGTCAGGGAAGGGACGTTCGTCAAGTTCCCGGGCTCGCCGTTCGAGCTGTACCAGCCGTACCCGCCGGCCGGCGACCAGCCCGCCGCGATCGACGGGCTGGTCGAGGGCGTGGAGAACGGCGAGGTGTTCCAGACCCTGCTGGGCGTGACGGGCTCGGGCAAGACCTTCACCATGGCCAACGTGATCGCCCGGCTGGGCCGTCCGGCCATCGTGTTCGCGCCCAACAAGACGCTGGCCGCGCAGCTCTACAGCGAGTTCCGCGAGTTTTTCCCGAAGAACGCGGTCGAGTATTTCGTCAGCTACTACGACTACTACCAGCCCGAGGCCTACGTGCCGCAGCGCGACCTGTTCATCGAGAAGGACAGCGCGATCAACGAGCACATCGAGCAGATGCGTCTGTCGGCCACCAAGAGCGTGCTGGAGCGGCGCGACACGGTGATCGTGGCGAGCGTGAGCGCCATCTACGGCATCGGCACGCCCGAGGACTACACGCAGATGCGCTTCATCATGCGCGTGGGCGACAAGATCGGCCAGCGCGACGTGATCGGCCGGCTGATCCGCATGCAGTACGCGAGGAACGAGCAGGACTCCTCGCGCGGCACCTTCCGCGTACGCGGCGACACCATCGACGTGTTCCCGGCCGAGCACAGCGAACTGGCCATCCGGATCGAGCTGTTCGACGACGAGATCGAGTCGCTTTCGCTGTTCGACCCGCTCACCGGGCGCATCCGCCAGAAGATCCCGCGCTTCACGGTGTACCCGTCGAG
>JAQGLP010000067.1 GCA_028292835.1 Variovorax sp. | reverse complement strand
CCGGCGCCCGCTCCGGCTCCGGCACCAGCGCCCGCTCCTGCACCGGCACCAGCTCCGGCACCGGCTCCTGCACCGGCACCAACCATTACTTCCTACCGTGCCGAAGCCTCGTTGTTCTCGGCCTTGCCTGCGCAACTGCGCCAATCCAACATGGCCATGCTGGGCAACCTGCACCAGCGCGTCGGCGACGAGGAAGCGCGCCCGGCAGGCGATGGGGCGGGAGGCAACCGCACCGCCTGGGGCCGCGTGATCAGCACCGATGTCGACATCCGCCAGCAGGGCACGGTCACGCCGTCCAGCAAGGGTCGGGTCAGCGGTTTCCAGGTCGGCACCGACCTCTGGGCCCCGGCTGACTGGCGCACCGGTATCTATGTCGGTCAGCTCGAAGGCGACGCCAGCGTCACCGGCTTTGCCCGCGGTGTGCTGGGCAACAATGTCGGAACGAACGATCTGCGCAGCCAGTATCTCGGTCTCTATGGCACCTACACGCCGGCGGCCACGGGCTTCTATGCCGATGCCGTGCTCCAGGCCGGTCGTCACCGCTATGCCGCCCACCCGACCTTCAATGTGCCTGCCTCCGGCTCGGGCCGCAGCTTGCTGGCCTCCATCGAGGTCGGACAGTCGTTCGCCCTGGCCCAGAACTGGAGCATCGAGCCCCAGTTGCAACTGGCTCACCAGAGCCTGAACCTTGACGATGCGCTCATTCCGGGTGCACTGGTCCAGCAAAACAGCCACAACGGCTGGATCGCCCGGGCCGGTGTGCGCGTCAAGGGCATGTTCGCCACGAGCGCAGGCACATTGCAGCCCTATGCCCGCTTCAACGTCTACCATGCGGGCGCCGGCACCGATATCGCGCGCTTCATCGCGCCGGGCGGCTTCACCGATGTCGCGAGTCGCACCGGCAGCACCTCGACCGAACTGGCGGGCGGCTTCACGCTGGGGTTCAGGCCGGGTTGGAGCCTCTACGGGGAACTGGGGCGCCTGTTCGCCAGCGGCGGCGATGCCCGGGTGCAGAGTTCGATCCAGGGCTCGATCGGCATCAAGGCACGCTGGTAACCGGCGGTGGCCATGCCCGGCGCACGGGCATGGCGGCTGCTATCATTTCAATAGCGCCCTTCGCAGATGTGAAGGGCGTTGACGATGATTTCGAGGGTCAGCCGGAGCAAGTCCGGCTGACCCTTGCCGCATCCAGCCCGGGGCCGGACGCCTCGCGGCAGTCCCTCAGGCGTAGGTCACCCAATCCTCGTAGGCCGGACCGTCGAGGTGCGGCAGGGTGTTGTAGGTCAGCAGTGCATGACGCCTGGGCGTGAAGACCAACTCGGTGACCGAAGTGTTGCGCAGGCGCAGGTTGAGTTCGACCGTCGTCCTGGCGGGAGTGCCCAGCACATGGCCGATCGCGTTCGAGATCGGCCCGCCGCTGGACACCACCAGCACCCGGGTGCCATGGTGGTGTGCACGGACATGGTCGAGCACCGTCGTCACCCCTGCCAGAAAATCAACATAGCTCGGCATGCCCGCAGGCGCCGCCCGGCCCTGCATCCAGGCGCTCAGTCCATCGCGCAGCAGGCGAAAGTAGAAGCGCGTCATTTCCGGGCTGTCGGGTTTCTGCAGCTTTTCCGGATGGATGGTTGCGATCACCGCCTCGCTGTCGTATTCATCCAGGCCCGGCCAGACGAGCACGTCGTCGTTGGAGAGGCCCAGACCTCGGGCAATGCCTTCCCAGGTCTGGCGGTGGCGCTTGAGGCTGCCGGTGAGCACGGCGTCGAACTGCATCCCGTGCTCTCGCCAGTATTCGCCCAGCCGTACGCTCTGGCGCTGGCCAAGCGCGCTCAATTGGTCGTAGTCGTCGGCGCCCAACGAAGCCTGGCCGTGTCTCACGAGATAAAGAGTACCCATGCAATAAATTCTGGCAAAAACCGGCACTATTCCTCGTCCCAAGAGCGACTGGCGCGATAAATTCAGCGTCGCATGATAAAAGTTACACATGCCGGGCCTGCTGGACGTCCGATGGGCAAGGCCGGTCGGACGTTTCCCTGCGCCGTCTCCGGAACCGAGCGGCCCGCGTGTGGGTCTGACGTCGCCGCAGCACGGGTTGCCGGCCTACGCGGTATGAAGTCCGACGCTTTCTAAAATCAGCGCTACTCGGCAGCAGCTGACCGTCAATTCATGCCAACGCTGGAAAATCTCGCAATGTCCAAAATTTCCATGCCTTCCAGTGGTGCATCCCGCCCGGACGGAGCACGGCAGGCGCTGCCATGGGAGTGTGGCCCCATGCTGCCCTTGCGCGGACCGCAACCGGGGCCGGAGCGCATCCGCCCGATTTGAACTGGCACGTATGGCACTGATCACTTTCCTCGTCGAGGACAACAAAACCATCCGGGAAAACCTGATTCCGGCGCTTGAAGACCTGGCCAATGCGAGCGTGGTCGGCTTCGCCGAGACCGAAGCCGAGGCTTCCTCCTGGCTGGTCGCGCACAACGGAGACTGGCATCTGGTCATCGTCGACCTGTTCCTGCGCCAGGGGTCGGGGCTGGGGGTGCTCTCGGGCTGCCAGTCCCGCCTGCCCTATCAGAAGGCCGTGGTGCTGACCAACTATGCGACGCAGGACATGCGCGAGCGCTGCCTGAGCCTGGGCGCCGACGCGGTCTTCGACAAATCCACGGAACTCGAAGCGCTGATCGAGTATTGCGACCAGAACCGGCCGTCAAGCTACATGGCACTGTAGGCCCGCGCCCGGCTACTCCCCAGGGCATGCCGGGTATGCCGTGTCCGCTTGCCGCTACAGCATGACGTGGCCATCCACGCAGGTCGCGACCGCGCCACCGATCCAGACCTGACCGGCCGCATCGCGCTCCACGCCGATGCGCCCGTCGCGCCCGAGGCATTGGCCCTGGGTCGCCAGGTAGCGCGCGGGCAGGCAGCCGTCAACGATCAGCCACTGCGCCAGGCTGGCGTTCAGGCTGCCGGTCACCGGGTCTTCCTCGATGCCCACGGACGCCGCGAAGGCGCGCACTTCGAGATCGGCCGCTTCGGCCTCGGGAGGCGGGGCGCCGGGTGCCGGCACGCCCGCGAAGGCGCGCGCTTCGCGGTTCGACCGGGCGATGAGCAGCGGGCCGGATGCGTCGGCCTCGTGCGCGGCGGTCGAACCCTCAGGCGCATCGCCGGCGGGCAGGGCGAGGCGCCGCGCGATCGACGCCGTCCGGTGGACCGGAATGCCCGCCACGCCCACCTTGTGCCCCAGTTCCCGGAGCGCGCGGTGGTCCGGGGTGAGCGCCAGCACGGTGTCGGCATCGGCCAGCAACAGGGCGAGCCAGCCGGTGCCGTTGTCCAGGCATTGCGCTGTCACGATCTGCGAGGCCTTCAGGCCGAGGGCGGCCGCCACCTTGGCCAGCACCGTCGGGCTGGGCGCGCGGCGTCGCAGCGGTGGCGCGGCGAACGCCAGGCGCTCGCCTTCGCGCCGG
>JAQGLP010000065.1 GCA_028292835.1 Variovorax sp. | reverse complement strand
AGGGCCGATGGTAGGGCCTGCCCGGCCCGACGCGGCGGCGCGGCCATGACGCGGTGGCTATTGGCAGGCGAAGCTCGCGGCGGACTCGACATTGCCGCCCACGTAGCGCGCTACCTTCGGATACGGGCACAGGGGCCGGGTGCGCGCGGGTGACCAACCGGCCGGCACCTCGGGATTGACCACGTTGGCCCCGGCGCCGCGTGCGGTGGCGACCACCGATTGCGGCGCCTGCCCTTGCTCGACCCACGCGACCAGCGGGGTCAGCATGTCGAACTGGTCCGTGCTCGGCCCGCCCGAGCAATGGTTCATTCCCGGCACGGGGAAGAAGCGCGCGAACGCCGAGGCGTCGCCGCCGTTGGCCGTGCGCAGCCGCTCGTACCAGTTCGTCGTGTCGTCGGACGAGAACACCGGATCGCTGGTGCCGTGGTAGACCATCAGTTTGCCGCCGCGGTCGCGCAGTGTCGAGAGGTCGGTCGGATGCGGCGGCGTCATGAACGACATCGCCGATTCGGTGTAGGGGCCGCTGGTCGCATCGATGCTGGGCGCGTCGGTGTCCATGCTGAAGCCGAGCGCGAAGTCGATGCCGCCGGGCCGGCGCGGGCCGAGCGGCGGCGTGCTGAACACGAAGCCGACCGAGCCCGTGTCGAGGTTCTGCGAGTTGGAGAATTTCCACAGCCGCCAGTTGGCGCCGTTGATGCCCGCATCGAACGGGAAATCGCTGTAGAGCGGCGTGCCCGCGCTGTTGCGTGCGCCGGCGAACACGTCGGCCAGCACGGTCTTCTGCGCACCGGTCAGGCACGTGCCGTCGCGTGCGCCGTTGCAGCTCGGCACGGCCGTCGCGAGATCGAAGGCCTGCTTGCAGGCCTGCACGTCCGACACCAGGCCGTCCACCGCACCGTCGAGCGCATCGCAGCGAGCGAGCACCGCCTTGGCCACGACGTTCATTTCGGCTGGCGTGAAGGCGGTTTGAAGGTCGGGCTTGCCGGCGGCGGTGTTGGCGGTGGTGACCTTGGCGTACTGCTGTACCCCATAGAGCTGGGCCACGGCCGCCTTGGGAAGGTTGAAGCCCGGATCGCCGGCCAGGATGCCGTCGTACTCGCCGGCGGAGCGCGCCGCAGCCACCATCGCATGGCGCCCGCCGTTGGAGCAACCGCCGAAGTAGGAGCGATCGGGGCGCCGGCCATAGGCGGCGGCGATCAGGTTCTTGGCCATCGGCGTGAGTTGCGCGACGGCGTTGTAGCCGTAGTCGATCCGCGCCTGGGGATCGATGCCGAAGGTGGGATTCTGCGAGCCCGAGTGCCCGGCGTCGGAGCTGATCGTGGCAAAGCCCATGTGCAGCGCCGTGGTCGTCGGGCTGCCACCGCCGATGCCTCCGGCCGCGGTGACCACGCTGCCGTCGAGCCCGCCATTGGCCTGGTAGAAGAAGCGTCCGTTCCAGTTGACCGGCAGGCGCATCTCGAAACCGATGGCGTAGTTCTGGCCGTCGACCGTGCTGGTGCGCTGGTTCATCTTGCCCTGCACGAGGCAGTGCGCCGGCACCGGTGCGCTCGTTCCCGCCACCGCGAGCGCGCCGGCGGGGACCGAGGCGACATTGGTATAGACCGTGCCGCTGAACGCGGCCTTGCCGGCGAGATCGGTGCACGTCAGCAGCGTGCCGGGTTGCGCCGCCGAGAGGCGGGTCGGCGGAACGACGACAGTGATGCCCCCGCCTCCGCCGCCGCCGCAGGCGACGGCCACCGAGGCCGCGCCGATCGCGGCCCATGTCGGCCGCCGCGCTGGAAAGGTGATTCGCTTCATGGTGCTCTCCGGTTGTGGATGGGATTCATGCCGTCCCGGCCCGCGCCGCGTCTTCGCACGCGCGCTTGACCATGCCCAGGCGCATGTCGAACTCGGGCAGCAGGTGGCGGCGGAAGGCCGCGGCCGGCGCCGACCACCGCGTCCCGGTGTCCCCGGCCTGCGCGGCGGCGACATCGATGCGGGCCCAGGCCCAGGCCAGCAGGACCAGCGCCACCACGCGCAGGTAGTCGTCGGCCACCTCGTAGGGCAGCACCGTGTCGGCCTGCGCCGCCATGGCGACGGTGGTGGTCAGGTAGCGCAGCTGTGCCAGGCGGCGCTGCACGTCGGCATCGGTCTCGCGCGAGGCGTCGAGTTCGTCGCGCAACCCGATCAGCACGGCCGACAGTCCCGCACCGCCGTCCGCCAGCACCTTGCGCGCCAGCAGGTCGATGGCCTGGATCTCGTTGGTGCCCTCGTAGATCATGGTCACGCGCGCATCGCGCACGACCTGCTCGATGCCCCACTCGCGCACGTAGCCGTGGCCGCCGAACACCTGCAGGCACTCGCTGGCGCCATGGAAGGCCTGGTGCGTGAAGGCGGCCTTGAGCACCGGCGTGACCAGGCCGCACCAGCGCTGGGCGCGGGCGCGGCGTGCGGCGTCGGGGTGGTGTTTCGCGACATCGAGTTCGATGGCGGTGCGGTAGGCCAGCACGCGGCCGCCGTCGATCCAGGCGCGCTGCGTGTCGAGGATGCGGCGGATCGCGGGGTGCTGGGCGATCAGGTCGGGCCCGGCGCCGGGCGGTGCGGCGGCCGGCTTCGGCGCGCGCATCTGGCGGCGCTCGCGGGCATAGGCATCGGCTTTCTGCCAGGCGGCGTCGAGCAGGCCGAGGCCCTGCAGGGCGACGTGCAGCCGCGCCGCGTTCATCATCACGAACATGGCGGCCAGGCCGCGGTGGGGCTCGCCGATCAGCCAGCCGGTGGCATCGTCGAAGCGCATGACGCAGGTCGGGCTGCCGTGCAGGCCCATCTTTTCCTCGATGCGCTCGCAGTGCGCCGCGTTGCGCGTGCCGTCGGGCAGCCACTTGGGCACCAGCGCCAGCGACAGGCCCTTGGGACCGGCAGGCGCATCGGGCAGGCGGCACAGCACCAGGTGCACGATGTTGTCGCTCAAGTCGTGCTCGCCGCCCGAGATGAAGATCTTGGTGCCCGCGACGCGCAGGCTGCCGTCGGCCTGCGGCGCGGCGCGTGTGCGCACCTGGCCCAGGTCGCTGCCGGCATGGGCTTCGGTCAGGCACATCGTGGCCAGCCACTCGCCGCTGGCGATCTTCGCAAGGTAGTGCTGCTTGAGTTCGTCGCTGCCGTGGTGCTTGAGGCATTCGTAAGCACCGTGCAGCAGGCCCGGTGCCATCGTGAGTCCGTGGTTGGCCGCGCTGAGCCACTCGAACAGCACCGCCTCGAACACCGCGGGCAGGCCCTGGCCGCCGTCCTCGGGCGCGGCCGAAAGGGCCGGCCAGCCGCCGTCGACGAAGGCCTGGTAGGCGTCGCGGAAACCCGGCGGCGCGATGACCTTGCCATCGACGAAGCGGCAGCCGATCTCGTCGCCGCCACGGTTCAGCGGTGCGATCACTTCGGCCACGAACTTGCCGGCCTCGTCGAGCAGCTGCGCCTGCAACGCGTCATCGACTTCTGCGAACGGCGTCAGCGAATTCAGGCGCGGCGTGGCGTCGAGCACCGCATTCAGGACGAAGCGCACATCGTCGGGGCAGGGTTGGTAGTTCATCGGCTTCAGACGCGGGCCGCGCCCAGGTAGGTATCGATCACCCGCGAGTCACCGGCCAGCTGCTTGGCCTCGCCCTCGGCGCTGACGCTGCCCATCTCGAGCACGTAGCCGTGGTCGGCGACCTCGAGCGCCGCGCGCGCGTTTTGCTCGACCAGCAGGATGGTCACGCCGGTTTCGCGCAGCGCGCTCACGGTGCGGAATATTTCCTGCACCACCAGCGGCGCCAAGCCCAGGCTGGGCTCGTCGAGCATCAGCAGCGTCGGCCGTGACATCAGCGCGCGGCCGACCGCCAGCATCTGCCGCTCGCCGCCCGACAGCGTGCCGGCCAGCTGCAGCCGGCGTTCCTTGAGACGTGGAAACAGCGCATAGACCTGTTCGAGCTGGCCGCGCCATTCGCGGTTGCGCAGGCGCACCTGGCGAAAGCCGCCGAGCACCAGGTTGTCCTCGACCGTCATGCTGCCGAACAGCTCGCGCTTCTCGGGCACCAGCGCAATGCCGAGCATCACCCGTTCCTCGAGCGACAGGCCGGCAATTGGCTGGCCGCGGAATTCGATCTGTCCCTTGGACGGCAGCACGCCCATCAGCGCGTTCAACAGGGTCGACTTGCCGGCGCCGTTCGGGCCGATCACCGTGATCACGCTGCCTTCGCCGGCCCGCAGGTCGATGCCGTGCAGCACCTCGGCACGGCCGTAGCCGGCGCGCAGGTCTTGGAGGCGCAGAAGCGGTGTGGTCATGTCAATGTTCCGTGCCCAGGTACGCGGCACGCACCTTCGGGCTTTGCTGCACTTCGGCCGGCGTGCCCTCCATCAGGTGGGTGCCGAACTCCATCACCACGATGTGGTCGCAGATATCCATCACCAGGCCCATGTCGTGTTCGACCAGCAGGATGCTCATGCCGGTGGCGCGCAAGCTGCGCAGCACGTCGGCCAGCGCCTGCTTCTCCTTGTGGCGCAGGCCGGCGGCGGGTTCGTCGAGCAGCAGCAGCGCCGGGTCGGCGCACAGCGCACGGGCGATCTCGAGCAGCCGCTGCTGGCCCATCGCGAGGTTGCCGGCGGTCTCGTGCAGCAGGTCGCCCATGCCCACGCGCTGCAGCTGGCGCTCGGCTTCGCGGAACAGCTGGCGCTCCTCGCGGCGGTCGGCGTGCAGCATGGCGGCGATCGCGCCCTTGCGGCCGCGCAGGTGGGCGCCGAGCGCGACGTTCTCGAGCACCGTCATGTCGGGCACCATCTTCACGTGCTGGAAGGTGCGTGCCACGCCGCGCCGGGCGATGGCGCGCGAGGGCAGTCCGCCGATCGCCTCGCCGCGAAAGCGCACCGCGCCGCCCGACAGGCCGAGCACGCCCGTGACCAGGTTGAAGGTGGTTGACTTGCCTGCGCCGTTGGGCCCGATCAGGCCGACGATCTGGCCGGCCCGGGTCTGGAAGCTGATGTCGTTGACCGCCACCAGGCCGCCGAAGGTCTTGCGGATCGCCTGCACGTCGAGCACCATCTCGCCGGCGGCCGGCTTGGCGCGGGCCGGCAGGTCGGCGGCATCGTGCCAGTCGACCGCACGCTGCGGGCGTGGCAGGCGCCGGTCGATGAAGTCCCACAGGCCGTCGGGCAGGTATTTGAGTACCAGCACGATCATGATGCCGAAGACGATCAGCTCATAACTGCCGCTGGTGCCGATCAGTTTCGGCAGCAGCACCTGCAGCTGGTCTTCGAGCAGCTTGACGATGCCGGCGCCGGCGATGGCGCCCCAGACGTGGGCCGCGCCGCCCAGCACCACCATGAACAGGTACTCGATGCCCATCTTGATGCCGAAGGGCGAGGGGTTCACCGTGCGCTGGAAGTGCGCGAAGAGCCAGCCCGAGATCGAGGCCAGCAGCGCAGCCAGGACGAAGATGCCGACCTTGAAGCGCAGCGTGTTCACGCCCATGGCCTCGGCCATCTGCGAGCCTCCCGCGAGCGAGCGGATCGCGCGGCCGCTGCGCGAGTCGAGCAGCCGGATCACGGCGAAGCAGGCCAGCAGCGCGAAGGTCCAGGTCACGGCGTAGAAGCCCCGCTTTTGACCGACCTCGAGGCCGAACAGGGTCAGGCCCTTGACGCCCAGGATGCCGTCGTACTTGCCGAGCCCTTCGAGGTTGCCCATCAGATAGTAGAGCGCCAGCGCCCAGGCGATGGTCGCCAGCGGCAGGTAGTGGCCCGACATGCGCAGCGTGATGCCGCCGATGACCGCGGCGCTGACGCCGGTCAGCGCCAGCCCGATGAAGAGGGTGAGCCAGGGCGACAGGCCATAGTTCACGCTCAGGTAGGCCGTGCTGTAGGCGCCGATGCCGACGAAGGCCGCCTGGCCGAACGAGGTCAGACCGCCGACGCCGGTCAGCAGCACCAGGCCCAGGACCGGCAGCGTGTAGATACCGATGTAGTTGAGCTGGATGATCCAGAAATCGGGCAGCGGCAGAAGCGGCAGCGCGGCGAGCAGCACGATCAACACCAGCGGGCCCCAGGTGCGCAGCCGGCTTTTCGCGGGCGGCTTGGCCGCCGGAGGATTCAGGGTGGCTTCCATGTCAATGCCCCTCGTCCGAGTGGCCGCTGGCGAGTGAGCGCCAGAGCAGCACCGGCAGGATGATGGTGAACACGATCACCTCCTTGAACGAACTGGCCCAGAACGAGCCGAAGGACTCGATCGCGCCGACCGCCAGGGCGCCGAGCAGCGCGCCCGGATAGCTCGCCAGGCCGCCGATCACGCCGGCCACGAAGCCCTTGAGGCCGATCAGGAAGCCCGAGTCGTAGAAGATCGTGGTGGTCGGGCCGATCAGCAATCCCGACAGCGCGCCGATCAGCGCCGCCATCGCGAAGGTCAGCTGGCCTGCGGCCTGGGTCGAGATGCCCATCAGCCGTGCGCCGAGCCGGTTGACGGCCGTGGCGCGCAACGCCTTGCCATACAGCGAGCGTTCGAAGAACAGCCACAGCAGCACGATCAGCGCCGCCGAGGCGACGAAGATGATCAGCGTCTGGCCGTTGAGATTGAGCGGGCCGAGCGCGAAGCGGTCGTCCCAGAACGGAGGATTGCGAAAACCCTCGGCACCGAAGAACAGCAGCCCCAGGCCGGTCATCGCGAAATGGACCCCGACTGAGACGATCAGCAGCACCAGCGAACTGGCGCCCGCGAGCGACTGGTAGGCCACCCGATAAACCAGCGGCCCATACGCCGTGACGATGGCCAGCGTGAGCAGCGCCTGCACCACCAGCGGCAGGTTGCGCGGCGCTGCCCAGGCCGAAATGGCGCAGACCACGGCCGGCAGGACGAAGGTCCGCGCCGCCGCCTTCAGGGCCGGTGCGGCACGGCCTCGATGGCGCCAGGTGCCGACCAGTTCCATCAGCGCTGCGACCGCTGCCAGGATCAGCAGCAGCCAGACCGTGCCCGGAACCCGGCCGGTCTGGAAGATGGCGAGAGTCAGGGCCCCATAGGCGACAAATTCGCCCTGAGGGATGAAGATGACGCGCGTGACGGTGAACACGAGCACGATGCCCATGCCCAGCAGTGCGTAGATCGCCCCGTTCGTGAGTCCGTCCAGCGTCAGGATGCTGGCGATAGAAAAATCCATGGCGGGGCTTTGCTGCGCGCGTCCTCGTTGCGGCTTACTGTTCGACCTTGAACTGGCCGTTCACCACTTTGAGCATGACGCCGGTTTCATTGGTGTAGCCCCAGTGGTTGTCTGGCGTCCAGTTGAGCACGCCGTGCGCCAGCACCGTGCGGCCCATGGTCTCCATCGCGTCGCGCAGCGCCGCCCGGAACTCGGGCGTGCCGGGCTTGGCCTTCTTGAGAGCGATCGGCACGGCCTTCTCGAGCACGGTGAGCGCATCGGCGCCATGGCCGGCGAACTGATTGCGCGAGCCCGGGCCATAGGCCTTCTCGTATTGCTGCACGAACGCCACCGCCGCTTTCTTCGACGGGTGGTTGTCGGGCAGTTGCTCGGCGACGGTGGCCGGACCCGAGACGACGAAGGTGCCCTCGGCGTCCTTGCCGGCGGTGCGCATCAGGTCCTGCGTGGCGGCGGCGTGTGTCTGGTAGACCTTGCCCTTGTAGCCGCGCTCCATCACCGCCTTCTGTGGCATGCCCGCGCCGCTGCCCGAGGCGACGATCAGGATGGCGTCGGGATTGACCGACATGAGCTTGAGCACCTGGGCGGTGACGCTGGTGTCGGCGCGGCCGAAGCGCTCGGTGGCGACGATCTTCATGCCGTTCTTCTGGGCTTCAGCCGTGAGCGCCTTGAGCCAGAGTTCGCCGTAGGCGTCGGTATAGCCGAGGAAGCCGATGGTCTTGACCTTCTGCGCCTTCATGTGCTGCACCACGGCATAGGCCATGACGTCATTGGACTGCGGCAGGCGGAAGGTCCACTTGTCCTTGCCGGGCGGCAGGCCGGCCGGCGAGGCGGCGAGCTGGACCGTGCCCGATTCGGCGGCCACGTCGGCCATCGAGATCGCGACCGGGGTTGCCGCGGAGCCGATGATGACGTCGACCTTGTCCTCGGTCACCAGGCGTTGGGTGTCCTTGACGGCGGTGGTCGGGTCGGTGGCGTCGTCCAGCACCACGACCTTGAGGTTCTCGCCGGCGATGGTCTTGGGCCACAGCGCGATCTGGTTCTTGACCGGGATGCCGAGGCCGGAAGCCGGCCCCGTGAGCGGCAGCACCACGCCGACCGTCAGGTCGGCATGGGCGGCACCGAGGAAGCCGAGGGTCAGCGCGGCGACGAGGATTGTCTTGTTGATTGTCATGAGGACGAATCTCCAGGGAGGTGAGCAGGAACCGGGACGGCTTCAGCGCGGCGCCATGCGCAAGGCGCCGTCGAGCCGGATCACTTCGCCGTTGAGGTGGCCGTTGGTCACGATATGGCAGGCCAGCTCGGCGAATTCCGAGGGTTTGCCCAGGCGCGGCGGGAACGGGATCGAGGCCGCCAGCGACTGCTGGACCGGCTCGGGCAGGCTCTTCAGCAGCGGCGTGGCGAACAGGCCCGGCGCGATGGTGCACACGCGGATGCCGTGCTGCGCGAGATCGCGCGCCATCGGCAGGGTCATGCCCACCAGGCCGGCCTTCGAGGCGCTGTAGGCCTGCTGGCCGACCTGCCCGTCGAAGGCCGCGACCGAGGCGGTGAACAGCATCACGCCGCGCTCGCCGCCCTCGAGGGGCTCGAGCTTGGTGCAGCGCGCCGCATAGAGCCGGCTGATGTTGTAGGCGCCGACCAGGTTGACGTTGACCACGCGCACGAAGTCCTCGAGCGGCGCGGCGCCGCCGTCCTTGCCGACGATGCGCTTGGCGGTGCCGATGCCCGCCACGTTCATCAGGATGCGCGCTGTGCCGTGCGCGGCCTCGGCCTTGTCGAGCGCGGCCGTGACGCTGTCGGCGTTGGTGATGTCGCAGACACAGGCGACGCCGCCGATTTCGGCCGCGACCTTCCCGGCCAGCTCGGCGTTGACGTCGAGCACGGCCACCTTGGCGCCGAGCCGCGCCAGTTCGCGCGCGGTGGCTTCGCCGAGGCCGGATGCGCCCCCGGTGACGAGTGCGGCTTGTCCCTGGATGTTCATGGTGCGTGTCTCCTGGCTGGGTTATCGGGGTTTGATCGTGAAGGGCAGCGTGTCGGCGTGCAAGGCCTCGACCAGCGCGGCGCGGTGCTTGAGCACGGCGCGCTGGTTGATCGAGCCCTTGTCGGTCACCTCGCCCTTGTCGATGGAAGGCGGCTCGGCCATCAGGTGCATGCGCGCGATCCGGCCGGCGCTGCCGGTGGCGGTCTTGGCCAGGTCGTTCAGGACCTGCTGGAAGCGCGCCTGCACTGTCGCGCTCTCGAGCACCTGCGACATCGGCGCCTCGGGCGGCAGGCCCGCCAGCGTGCGCACCGCCTGCGTCGGGAAGACCAGCGCGCCGACCTCCTTCAGGTTGATGCCGGTCAGCACCGCGTCCTGCACGTAGGGCGCGCCGGCCGCGATGATCTTCGCGCGCAGCGGGCCGACGCTGACGAAGGTACCGGTGGCGAGCTTGAAGTCCTCGGCGATGCGGCCGTCGAAGCGCAGGCCCCGGTGGATGTCGTTCTCGTCGATCCATTGCACGGCGTCGCCGGTGCACAGGAAGCCTTCCTCGTCGAAGGCCTCGCGGGTGGCCTCCGGCGCGCGCCAGTAGCCGGGCGTGACGTTGGGGCCGCGGTAGCGTACCTCGGTCTTGCCGTCGACATCGACCAGCTTGAGCGTCATGCCGGGCGTCGGCACGCCGACATCGCCGGCGCGCACGTCGGGACTGTTGATGAACATGGCGGAAGGGCCCGACTCGGTCATGCCCAGGCCGGTCGCCATGACGATGCGCTCGCCGATCTCGGCCTCCTGGGTCGCGTGCAGGCTGTCCCAGACCGGCTGCGCCAGCGCCGCGCCCGAGTAAAAGAACATGCGCACGCGCGACAGCAGCGTCTTGCGCAGCTGCGCGTCGTTTTCCATGGCGTGCGCGATGGCTTCGAAGCCGGTCGGCACGTTGAAGTAGACCGTGGGCGCGATCTCGCGCAGGTTGCGCAGCGTCTCGCCCATGAGCGCGGGCGTGGGCTTGCCGTCGTCGATGTAGAGCGTGCCGCCGTGGTAGAGCGTGATGCCGACGTTGTGGTTGCTGCCGAAGGTGTGGTTCCACGGCAACCAGTCGACCAGCACCGGCGGCGCCTCGGCCAGCATGGGCAGCGACTGGGCGATCTGCACCTGGTTGGCGCACCACATGCGCTGCGTGTTGATGACGGCCTTGGGCATCTTGGTGGAGCCCGAGGTGAACAGGAACTTTGTGATCGTGTCCGGCCCGGTGGCCGCCATGGCGGCGTCGACCGCGGCGGTGGCCTCGGTGGCCAGCAGGGCATCGAAGGCGGTCACGGCGCGGCCCGAAAGCGCGGGCGACGCCGCGCCCGGATCGCCGTCGCCGCCATGGCCACGGTGCAGCACCACCTCGACACCGGCCGGCACGACCGCGGCGATGGCGCGGCCGAAGCGCGCGGCGTCGCTGGCGAACACCAGGCCCGGCGTGAGCGTGTCGAACACGTGGCGCAGCTTGTCGTAGTCCTGGCTGACGGTCGAATAGGCCGGCGACGCCGGGCAGTAGGGGATGCCGGCGTAGATGCAGCCGAGCGACAGCAGCGCATGCTCGAGGCTGTTCTCGCTCAGGATCACGACCGGCCGCTCGGCGTTCAGCCCGCGGTCGAGCAGGGCCTGCCCGATGCGGCGCGCACCCTGCAGCGCCTGCGCGTAGGTCAGGTGCTGCCAGTCGCCGGTGCTGCCGTCGGGCCGTTGCTCGCGGCGCGCCATGAACGTGCGGTCCGGCGCGACCGCGGCCCAGTGCAGCAGCCGGTCGGTCATGCGCTCGGCGTAGCGGTTCAACGGCTCCGTCGCCTCCAGGTAGCGCACGCCGGGGGCGCCTTCGCGCAAGGTGACGTGGGGCACGCCGAAGGTGAGCGGCCGGTAGCGGGGCACTGCGGCCCCGGTGGGGGTGGCGTTGGCGGGCATGGGCGTCCAGTCGATCGGTGTGGGTGTCAGCGCAGGCGCGAAGAGAGCGGAATCAGGCTTTGCGGACCTTGTCGGCCTTGCCGTCGAGGAAGGCCCGCACCCGTTCCTTGGCGTCGGGCGCGCTTTGCGCGATGCCGGCCATGAGCGCCTCGGTGAAGAAGCCATGGTCTGCCGTCTGCTCGGCGATGCGCGGCAGCGCGTGCATCAGCGCGTAGTTGGTCAGCGGCGCGTTCTGCGCCACGCGCCGGGCGAGTTCGAGCGCCTTGTCGAAGGCCGTGCCCTCGGGCACCAGGTACTGCGCGAAGCCGGCGCGCTCGCCGTCCTCGGCGTTGTAGACGCGGCCGGTCAGCATCATGTCGGTCATGCGCGCGGCGCCGATCAGCTTCGGGATGCGGACCGAGCCGCCGCCGCCGACGAAGATACCGCGCGAGCCCTCGGGCAGCGCGTAGAAGGTGGTGCTGTCGGCCACGCGGATGTGGCAGGCGCTGGCGAGTTCGAGCCCGCCGCCCACCACCGCGCCGTGCAGCGCCGCGATCACCGGGACCGGCCCGTACTGAACCCGCTCCAGCGCGGCGTGCCACATGCGTGAATGCTGCAGGCCCTGGCCGGCGTCGCGCTCCTTCAGTTCGCTCAGGTCGAGGCCGGCACAGAAGTGCGGGCCCTCGCCGTCGAGCACAGCGGCGCGCACCGTCGCGGGCAGGTTTTCAAAAGTGTCGCGCAGTGCGAGGATGAGGCCGTCCGACAGCGCATTGCGTTTGGCGCCGCGCGTCAGGCGGACCACGGCGACTTCGTCGCGAACTTCAAGCTGGAGGTCAGGGTGGTTCATGGTTGCAATCTCGATGGGCTTCGATTATGGTTATGAAAAATAACCAGTTCAAGGCCGAAAAGGCCGCCCGACCTCGGTACTTACCCGCATTTGGAGACTTGTCATGGACCACGCCATCCTGATCGCGATCGACACCCACACCCTCGCCGAAGTGAGCTGCTGGAACCCCTTCGACAACTACGGCGAGGAGTACGACCGCGCCGCCGACAAGTACTTCAAGTCGAGTCGCCGCCCGACCATCCAGGAGAGCATCGACTATTACCGCGAGCGCAAGATCGGCCTGGTGATGTTCATGGTCGATGCCGAGTCGAACATGGGCCGGCGCCGCGTCCCCAACGAGGAGATCGCCGAGGCCGCGCAGAAGAATTCGGACATGATGATCGCCTTCGCCAGCATCGATCCGCACAAGGGCAGGATGGGTGCCCGCGAGGCGCGCCGGCTCATCGAGGAGTACGGCGTCAAGGGCTTCAAGTTCCACCCGACGGTGCAAGGCTTCCACCCCTACGACAAGATGGCCTGGCCGATCTACGAGGTGATCAACGAGTACGGCCTGCCGACTGTCTTCCACACCGGCCACAGCGGCATCGGCTCGGGCATGCGCTGCGGCGGCGGCCTCAGGCTGGAGTACAGCAATCCGATGCACCTGGACGATGTGGCGATCGACTTTCCCGACATGCAGATCGTGATGGCGCACCCGAGCTTCCCGTGGCAGGACGAGGCGCTCAGCGTGGCGACGCACAAGCCCAACGTCTGGATCGACCTGTCGGGCTGGAGCCCGAAATACTTTCCGAAGCAACTGGTGCAGTACGCCAACACGCTGCTGAAGGACCGCGTGCTGTTCGCGAGCGACTGGCCGCTGATCTCGCCGGATCGCTGGCTCAAGGATTTCGAGACCGCCGGCTTCAAGCCCGAGGTCGTCCCCGGCATCCTGAAGGGCAACGCGGTGCGGCTGCTGAAGCTCGATACCCCCGTTCCCGCCGAAGTTCCGAAGCAGTCGCAGCCATGAGCACCCAACGCACCCAGGTCGCCATCATCGGCGCCGGCCCCGCCGGCCTGCTGCTCGGCCAGTTGCTGCACAAGGCCGGCGTCGACAACATCGTGCTGGAGCGCCAGAGCGGCGAGTACGTGCTCGGGCGCATCCGCGCCGGCGTGCTCGAGCAGACCACCTGCGACCTGCTGGACGAGGCCGGGGTGGGCGCGCGCATGCACGCCGAGGGCCTGCCGCACGACGGCATCGAACTGAGCTTCGGCGGCGCGCGGCACCGCATCGACCTGCACGGCCTCACGGGCGGCAAGCGCGTGGTGGTGTACGGCCAGACCGAGGTCACGCGCGACCTGATGGCCGCGCGCGAGGCTGCCGGCCGCACGACGGTCTACAACGCCAGGGATGTCGCGCCGCATGGTTTCGACGGCGCGTCGCCCAGCGTGACGT
>JAQGLP010000053.1 GCA_028292835.1 Variovorax sp. | reverse complement strand
CTGGCGGCGCCGCGCAACGCGAAGATGGTCGAGCTGCTCGACGGCGCGTGGCCGCGTCCGCCTGAAAAGCTGTCGCCCGAGGCACTGTGCCGGGCGCTTGACCTCTAATTCAAGCCGCCGGCGGCGCCACCGTGGCGCCTTCCACGCCGTGGCGCACCAGCGCATCCGCCACGAAACCGCTCGCTTTCATGTCCTCGACGAAGGTCGCGAGCGCTGCGGCGGCCTCGGCGCCGCGTCCGGCCGGCAGTCCCATGGCCTGCTGGATCACCATGAAGCGCCCCGGCAGCAGGCGCAGCCCGGCGTCGCCCTGCGCCAGGCTTTCGAGCTGCTGGCGGATGCCCGCCGCCACGTCGATGCGCCCCTGGCGCAGCGCCTCGACCACGGCCTGCGCGTTGAGCACGCGCTCGATGCGCGCCGCCTTCAGTTCGCGCGTCAGGAAGAGGTCGTAGGCGCTGCCCGAGCCCACGCCGACGCGCATGCCCTCGCGATCCACCCCGGCGTTGTCACGCACGGGCGAGTCGGCCGCCACCAGGTAGCTGCCCTCGATCAGCACGTACGGCGCCGTGAAGCGCAGGCCTTCGCCGCGCGCCGGATCGACCGCGAAGAAGCCGATGTCGGCCCGGTCGGACTTCACCGCGTCGACCGACTGCGCGGCCTTGTCGAACACCACCAGTTCGACCGCGACCCCCAGGCGCTGCGCCCAGGCGCGCGCCAAGTCGACCGAGACACCGACCGGCTCTCCGGTGGCGGCATCACGGCTGGCCAGGATGGGGTTGCCGAGGTTGATGGAGGCGCGAAGCCGGCCCGTCGGCGCGAAGGCGGAGACGACCGCCTGGGTGATCGTCTCGGCCATCAGCAATCCTTGTGGTCGTAGACGCCGCGGACGCCGGCCAGCGTCACTCCTCCCGGCGCCGCGACGGGGGAGGCAGCGGACACCACCGCCGTGGTGGCGAACCCCGGCGTTGCGCAGGCCGCGGGGGCCTTGCAGGCGGGCAAGCATTTCATGATGGCTCCTCTGTTCGAACGATCCGGCAGTTTAGAGGGCCAGCCCTGCCAGCGTCGCGCCCTAGACACGGACTGCACCACCGCCCGGGTCGTGCCAGGCAGCCCGGTCAGGTCTGGAGGTAGTAGGGGTTGGCAGCCGCCTGCGGAGGCGGCAAGGTTTCACCCAGCATCTCGCGCAGCGTGTCTTCGATCATCCGCGACATCGCATCCAGGGCGAGATCGTTTTGCGCAGTGCCGAAGGGCTCCTCGATCTCCGCGCCCAGCGCCTCCAGGGCGAAAAACGTGTAGGCGATGAAGGCGACGATCACCGGCGTCATGGCACCGATGGCGTCGACCAGTCCGAAAGGCAACAGCACGCAGTACAGGTAGATGGTCCGGTGGATGATGACCGCGTAGGTAAAGGGGATCGGCGTGCTGGCGATGCGCTCGCAGCCGCCCAGGGCCTCGCTCAGATGCCCCAGGGGCAGCTCCATCGCCTGCACCAGTGCGGATGCCAGGCGCCCCTGCTGGCGACTGTCGCGAATCCATTCGCCCGCCATCAGCAAGGCCACGGCTGGCTTGTAGCGCGCCCGAAGGAGCCGTTCGCAGTCGGCCGACGGCAGCAGGCGCTGAAAATCCGCCTCGGGGTCGGTCCCGCGCAGCTGATGCCGCAAGGCGTGCACGAAGGCCGTCAGGCGCGCCGCCAGCACGCTCGCCCGCGCGGGTTCGTCGCAGAGCGTCAGCGCCTGCCGGACCAGGGAGCGGGTCTCGTTGAGCAGCACGCCCCAGAGCGTTCGTGCTTCCCAGTAGCGCGCGTAGCTCGTGCTGTTGCGAAAGCCCAGGAAAATGGCGAGCGTCAGCCCGATCAGCGAAAAGGGCACGAAGTTCAGCGGGATCTTCCACTGGAACAGCCGCCCGTGCAGCAGCGTCACCAACATGGCAAACGCCGTGGTCCCGAGCAACTGGGGCAGGATGTCGGGCAGCACCGAGCCACGCCATACGAACAGCATGCGAAGCCAGTGGGGGCGCGGACGGACGATCATCGAGCGCCATTGTGGGCGACAACCGTGCGGCCCGGATCAGCGGATGGCTGGGTAGAGAAGGCCACAGGCCTGAGGGAGCTGTCGCAGGAGCGCAAACCCCGCCCCGCCTGCGATTTACTCGGATGTCGCGCCGGCCGCCCTGGCGACCTTGACCCATTTCGTGGTTTCGCTGCCGATGAAGGTGGCCAGCTGCTCGGGCGTCATGCTGCCCGGGGTGACGCCCTGTTCCTCGAAGCGCTTGAGCACGTCGGCTTGCCGCAGGACCCGCGCCAGCTCGCCGTTCAGGCGCTGCACGATCGCTGGCGGCGTGCCATGCGGCGCCATCAGGGCGAACCACGTGGTCATGTCGTAGCCCGGCAGGCCGGATTCGTCCAGGGTGGGTACGCCCGGGTAGGCGGGCGAGCGCTTGAGCGTGGTCACGGCGAGTGCGCGCACCTTGCCGGCGCGCACGTGCGGCGCGGCCGAGGGGCTGGTCTCGATCGCCATCTGGATCTGGCCGCCGATCAGGTCGGCCATCATGGGCGCGCCACCCTTGTACGGAACATGCGTGATGTCGCTCCGGGTCATCGAGCGGAACAGTTCGCCCGAGATGTGCTCGGTGCTGCCGTTGCCGGCGGAGCCGAAATTCACCTGGCCCGGATGGGCCTTGACGTAGGCCACCAGCTCGGCGACCGACTTGACCGCAATCCTCGGGTCCACGATCAGCACGTTGGGCGTGGAGGCCACCAGGCCGACCGGATCGAGGTCGCGCTGGAAATCGTAGGGCAGCTTCTTGTAGACGCCCGGTGCGATCGCGTGGGCGATCGTCGCCATGAAGAGCGTGTAGCCGTCGGCCGGGGCCTTGGCCGCGATGGCCGCGCCCACCGTGCCGCCCGCGCCGCCGCGGTTGTCGATGATCACCGGCTGCTTGAGCGACTCCGACAGCTTCTGGCCCACGGCGCGCGCGACGATGTCGGTCGTGCCGCCCGCGACGAAGGGAACGATGATCGTGATGGGCTTGCCAGGCCACTCGTCCGCTTGCGCGGGCAGGACGCCCGCAGCGACGAGCATCGCGGCGATGCCGCTGCGAAAGAGGTTTTGAAAGATCGGTTTCATGTCAGGTCTCCAGCGATTTTTGAAGGGATAGGGGAGGGTTCAGGCCACCCGGTGCAACAGCGACTCGCCCCGATGCCAGCGCCCCAGGTTGTCCAGGAACAGGGCGGCGACCCGTTTTTCGTTGCCGTCCGAATGGCCTGCGCTGTGGGGTGTGACGATCACGTTGTCGAGGCTCCAGAGCGGCGACGCGGCGGACAAGGGCTCTTGCTCGAAGACATCGAGGTAGGCGCCGGCCAGGCTGCCTGCGCGCAAGGCGTCGATCAACGCGGCCTCGTGCACGACTTCGCCGCGCGCCACGTTCACGAGTTGAGCGTCCGGCGGCAGCAGCGCCAGCGCCGCGGCATCGATCAGGTGCCGCGTGCGCGAGGTCAGCGGACAGGCGAGCACCAGCCAGTCGGCCTGCGGAAGCACCCGTCCGATGTCCTCGAAGGTCACGGTTTCGGTGCCGCGATCGACCGGTGCCGAGCTGCCGCGCACGACCCTCACCCGGAGGCCGAGCATGCGCAGAAGCGCCCCCAGCCCTTGTCCGATCGGGCCCCAGCCGACGATCACGGCCGTCTGCCCGGCAAGGTCGCGCGGCAGTCCGCTGCCCATGAGCGGGGCCCAGCGCCGGTCGCGCTGTGCCGTCATGAGTTGCGGAAAGCGCCTGGCCAGCGCCAGCATGGCGGCCAGCGCGGTCTGCACGACCACGCCGGCGTTGGCGCCGGAGGAGGTCGTGACCTCCACGCCGCGCTGCCGCAGATCGAGGTAGATCAGCCGGTCGGCGCCGGCGGAATGGATGTGAAGCCAGCGCAGGCTGGGCGCGTTCAGCAGGCCGTCGTAGAAACGCTGGGTGTCCGGCAGCACCTGGTGCTTGGTCGACAGGCCGGTCACGTCCCGCGAAACGAAGGCCACATCGGCGTCTTCG
>JAQGLP010000517.1 GCA_028292835.1 Variovorax sp. | reverse complement strand
TCGACGATGGCGGGTATCTTGCTGTTGGGCGACACCTTGACGAACTCGGGCGAGAACTGCTCGCCCTTGCCGATGTTGACCGGGCGCACCTCGTAGGGCAGGCCGAGTTCCTCCAGCAGGATGGAGGGCTTACGGCCGTTCGGCGTGGTCCAGGTATAGAGCGTGATCATTGGAAGCAATCCTTGGGTTGAAGGAGGCAGCTTGCATCGGCAAGCGGGTTCAGGCAATGGCGGCGGCGCCTGCGGAGCCTTCTGCCGCTTCCCGCAATGGGCGCACGTGCCAGCGGTCGCCCTGCCGGTCGAAGCGCAGAGGCTGCGCGTTGCCGAGCACCGACACATCGATCGGCACCCCCAGCAGCGCTGCCAGCACATAGAGCGTACCGCCGTGCGCCACCACCAGCACGGGGGCCGGCGCGGCAAGCGCCGCTTCGAGGGCGGGACGCTTGCGCGCGACGAAGGCGCCGAGCGTCTCGCCGCCCTCGGGTTCGCAGGCCCAGTCGAGGTCGGCAGACGAGGTGCCGATCAGCGCGCCGAAGTGGCGCTCCCGCAGCCCGGCCTGCGCCAGGGGCGTGAGGCCGTGCGGCACCGCGACCGTCCGCGCGGTGGTGAGCGCGCGGGCCATGTCGCTGCACACAATGCTCGCGATCGGCTCGCCGGCCAGTGCGGTCGCGGCGCGCGCCGCCTGCGCCAGGCCGAGTTCGCTCAGCGGCTCGTCGGCCGACTGGAAGATGCGGCGCGCATTGCAACGCGTCTGCCCGTGCCGCAGGAAGTAGAAGCGCTCGCAGGCCGGCCTGATGGGGTGCGACGCCGCCATCCGCACCAGAAGATCGATTCCTCCCGACGTGAAGGAGGCGGGCGGAGCGGTCGAGGCGGAGGAAGCGGGCGAGGGCGAAGCGAGGGATGGCATGGCGCGCTCTCAGAGCTTGGGAATGTGCAGCGTCTTGCTGACCATCAATGTGCCAGACAGCGCGAACAGCAGCACCAGCGGGTGCAGCGCCCACGGGCCCAGCATCCAGACGCCGCCGTACACGTCCTCGCCGATGCGTCCCTGCCAGGCCGCGAGGGCCAGCAGGCCGACCAGCGCCACGCTGGTCGGAATCGGCGTGCCCTCGAAATACTTCACCTTGTCGGTGCCGCCCGAGAGTTCCTCGGCCGTCACGTTGTAGCGCGCCAGCCGGCTGACGCCGCAGCACACGAAGTAGATCAGTACCAGCGCATCCCAGCCGCCGTCGAGGCCGCCCGCGAAGCCCAGCGCCGCCGGCATGACGCCGAACGAAATCACGTCCGCCAGTGAATCCAGCTCGCGTCCGAGCGCCGAATGCGTTTGCCGCCAGCGCGCGATGCGTCCGTCGAACACATCGAACACAAAGGCGGCTGGCGCGAGCGCGGCTGCCCAGAGGAAATGGTGCAGATCGCCCTGCGCCATGAACATCATTGCGAGGAACACCCCGCCGACGCCGCACGCCGCGTTGCCGAGCGTGAACACGTCGGCCAGGTGAAAGCCCCGGATCATCGAAAAATGGCGCCGCGCGGGAGCGCTGGCGCGGGGTGTATCGGCGGGGGTGGGCATGGTGTTGCTTTCTCTTTCTCTCTGTTTCCTGGAATGCCGGGTGGGCGGGTCACGATAGCGCAGGCGACGGGTTCCTGCCTGTAATCGCAGGCCGATGGGTGAACGCGGTCGGCCCTGCCGCCGCGCCGGACGGCCTGGGCCGCCTCATTCGGCCTGTGGGTCGGCGGCGAACCCGGTCGCACCCATGGCCGCGCGCACCGTGCCAGCCACGCTCTCCACCAGCGCCTGACGCTGCGGCGAAGCGCCCCAGCGAGTGCGCAGGCCGTCCTCCCACTCGGGATGGCCGCGCGCCGGCCGAGCGGCGCGCACGATCTCGCCGATTTCAGGGCATTCGCGCGCTGGCGCTGGCGCTGGCGCTGGCGCTGGCGCATCGGCGCCATCCCAGGCGGCGATACGTCCGGTCGCCGCATGGCCGCGCCGCTCCAGCGCGCCCACCAACGTCAACTGCCAGGCCGCCAGCACGTACAGCACGCGGTCTTCCACGGTGAGTTCCTGCACGTCGCGCCATCTGTTGGCCAGCTTGCGCCCGAGCGGCCCCCAGCCTTGCGACACCGCGCCGCCGATGGCGCCGCCCAGCGCAACGCCTGCGCCCAGGGAGAGCCCGGCCAGCGCCAGATCGGCCACCATTCCCACCGCGGCGCCCACGGCGGCGCCTTTGCCCAGGCGCAGGCCGGCATCCTTCAGGACTTCGGGACTGAAGAAATCCAGGCTCCAGCGGCCCTCCATCGGCGCGAGCGGCGCCTCGTCGGCCTCGCCCTGGCGAAAGCCATAGAGCGCGAGCAGGTCGTCGGCGCAGCGCCGCGTCCTGGCCGAGACCGTCTCCCGCAACTCGGCGACCAGGGCGGCGCGGCGCGCGGCGTCGGCGAACGCCTCGGCGGAGGCATTGCGACGGAGGGCGGCGGCATCGACCAGCAACTCGGCGATGCGGGCCGCGGCCGCCTGGCGACGCTCCCGCGCTTCCGCCGCCAGCGCTTCCACCACGCCGCGCAACGGCTCGCGCCGCTCGCGCAGCAGCGTGGCCAGGTCCTGGTACAGCTCGCGCTCGGCACCGACGAACGGCGCGACGGCGTCGAAGCGCACCACGGCGTGCAGGCCATAGGCCGACAGCAGCGCCTTCCATGCCGGCTCGCGGCTCGCGTCGCCCCGCACGAAGTTGAGCACCGGCAGCACGGGCCGCGCGCAGGAGTTGAGCAGTTCGATCTCGTCGCGGAACTTGGGCAGCACGGGCTCGCGCGCGTCGATCACCAGAAAGGCGGCGTCGACCTCCAGCAGCGTGCGCAGCACCTTGGCCTCCTGCTCGAACACGCCCTGGGCCTCGGGGCCCTGAAGGAAATGGCGAATGCGGTCGGGCGGCGTCGGCGCGTCGGCGAACGCCGCCAGGTGCTCGCGCAGACTGACCGCGTCCTCCAGCCCCGGCGTGTCGAAAAAGCGCACGGCGGTGCGGCCGGCCACCTTGAGTTCGATGCTCTCGACGTGGCGTGTGGTGCCGGGGCGCTCCGAAACCTCGCCGAAGTGGACGCGCCGCGTCAGGGTGCGAAGCAGCGAAGTCTTGCCGGCGTTGGTGTGCCCGACCACGGCGATGCGGATGGTGTCGTCCATGCTCAGGTTCCTTGCCGCAGGGCCGAGGCCAGCTCGTCGTACGTGGCGATGCGCTCCAGGCCCACGGCGTCGAGCCACTGGCGCCAGCGCTGGCGGATGGCGCCGTTGCCCGGGTGCGCGGGGCCGTCGCTGTCGGCCGGCGGGTTTGGGCCG
>JAQGLP010000036.1 GCA_028292835.1 Variovorax sp. | reverse complement strand
GAGGACCACCAGGGCCGGCCGGTGAAGGGCGTCGCGTCGAACTTCGTCTGCGACCTCAAGGTCGGCGACACGGTGCAGGTGATCGGCCCGTTCGGCCAGAGCTTCCTGATGCCGAACCATCCGAAGTCGCACATCGTGATGATCTGCACCGGCACCGGCAGCGCGCCGATGCGCGCCATGACCGAATGGCGCCGGCGCCTGAGGAAGAGCGGCAAGTTCGAGGGCGGCAAGCTGCTGCTGTTCTTCGGCGCGCGCACGCAGCAGGAGCTGCCGTACTTCGGCCCGCTGCAGACGCTGCCCAAGGATTTCATCGACATCAACTTCGCCTTCTCGCGCACGCCCGGCCAGCCCCGGCGCTACGTGCAGGACCTGATGCGCGAGCGCGCGGCCGACCTGGCCGAACTGCTGGCCGACGGCCAGAGCCACTTCTACGTGTGCGGCCTCAAAAGCATGGAAGAGGGCGTGGTGCTGGCGCTGCGCGACGTGGCGGTGGAAGCCGGCCTCGACTGGGATACGGTGGGCGCCAGCCTCCAGCGCGAGGGGCGCCTGCACCTCGAGACGTACTGAGCGCGCAGGCGCACGGAAACGGGACGCTCGCCTCCGACAATCCATCGATGAAATTCGCCGAATTCGCCGCGGGCCAGGTGATCGAGGCCGGCCCCTACCGGGTGACGGAAGCCGAGGTTTTGCAGTTTGCACGGGCCTACGACCCCCAGTGGTTCCACACCGACGCGCAGGCGGCGGCCGAGGGACCGTTCGGCGGCCTGATCGCGAGCGGCTGGCACACCGGCGCGATCGCGATGCGCCTGGCCGTCGATGCGGCGCTCGCCGATTCCGAGTCCTTCGCTTCGCCGGGGCTGGCGCACCTCCACTGGCCGCACCCGGTGCGGCCGGGCGACACGCTGCGGCTCGTGGCGGACGTGATCGAGGCGCGGCGTTCCGACAAGCGGCCCGCCCTAGGCCTCCTGCGGTGGCGCTGGCGGCTGTTCAACCAGCGCGAGCTGCCGGTGCTGGACCTCGAGGCGACGAGCCTCTTCAGGCTGGCGCCTGAGGCCTGAGGAAGGCAGGCCCGGCGCGTCGCGTCGGCGTGCTGCGCGGAAGCAGCGGCCCGCGTAGCGCCGCAGGAGCGCGGCCTCTATCCTCGGGGCATGCCCGCGCCGACACCGCCACCGGATTTCTTCGCCCTTTCTACCCTTCCCGCCTTTCCCGAGACCGCGCAGGCCCGTCTGCGGGCGCTGCTTTCGGACGGGCGGCGCAAGCTGCTCGGGCTGGTGGGCGCACCCGGCGCGGGCAAGTCCACGGTGGCGCTGGCCCTGCGGCAGGCCCTGGGCGCGCGAGCGCAGGTGGTGCCGATGGACGGCTTCCACTTGGCCAACGTGGAGCTGGCGCGCCTCGGCCGGGCCCACCGCAAGGGAGCGCCCGACACCTTCGACGGCGCCGGCTACGCCGCCCTGCTGCGGCGCCTGCGCCACCAGGGCGCCGACGAGACCGTGTATGCGCCCGAATTCCGCCGCGAGATCGAGGAGCCCGTCGCCGGCGCCATCGCGGTGCTGCCGCAGACGCAGCTCGTGATCGCCGAGGGCAACTACCTGTTGCTCGACGAGGGCCCCTGGGCCGCGGTGGCGGCGCTGCTCGACGAGGTCTGGTATGTCGACGTCGACGACGCCCTGCGCGAGGCCCGGCTGCTGCGCCGCCACGAGCAGTTCGGCCGCAGCCCCGCGGCGGCGCGCGACTGGCTCGCGGCCACCGATGCGCCCAATGCGCACCGCATCGCCGCCACGCGGGCGCGCGCCCACCACGTGCTTCACTGGTCCTGAGGCAAGGCGGCTTGGCCGGGGCGCGTTTCCTTGGCTTGCGCCGCGGCGGTCAATCCCGTACGCTGGACCGGCGCGGACCAAGCAAGCGAGCTCCGCCAGGCCGCCCGGCCTGCCACCCGGGCTGGAGGACCCCACCATGCCAAGCCGATCGAACGGCCTCGCGGCCGAAATGGAAGCGGTGCGCACGCTGGCGCTCGTCGGGGCCTCGGCCTCTGGCAAGACCACGCTGGCCGAGGCGCTGCTGCAGAAGTCGGGCGCCATCGGCGCCGCGGGCAGCATCGAACGCGGCAGCACCGTCAGCGACCACGACCCGATCGAGCGGCGCATGCAGCATTCGCTCAACGCCTCGGTGATGCACCTGAAGCACGCCGGTACGCGCATCCATCTCGTCGACACGCCCGGCGGCCCCGATTTCCTGGGCCAGAGCCTGCCCGCGCTGGAGGCGGTCGAGACGGCGGCCATCGTCGTCAATGCCGCGACCGGCATCGAGCCGATGGCGCTGCGCATGATGGAGTACGCGGCGTCGCGCCACCTCGCGCGCATGGTCATCGTCAACAAGATCGACGCGCAGGGGGCTGATCCGGCGGGCGTGCTGGCGCAGATCCAGGCCGCCTTCGGCCGCGAGTGCCTGCCGCTGAACCTGCCCGATGCGGGCGGCGCGCGGGTGGTGGACTGCTTCTACAACCGCGACGGGTCGTCCGACCTCGGCGCGGTCGATGCGGCGCACCGCGCGCTGGTCGAGCAGGTGGTCGAGGTCGACGCGGCCTTCGTCGACCGCTACCTGGAGGAGGGCGACGTCGATGCGGGCGAACTGCATGCGCCGCTCGAGCAGGCCCTGCGCGAGGGCCACCTGATCCCGGTCTGCTTCGTCTCGGCACGCAGCGGCGCCGGCATCGCCGAACTGCTGGACGTGATCGTCCGGCTGCTGCCCGACCCGACCGAGGCCAACCCGCCGGCCTTCCTGGTCGGCGAGGGCGCCGCGGCCGAGCCCCTGCGCGCCGTGCCCGACCCGGCGCTGCATGTGCTGGCGCACGTGTTCAAGGTCACGGTCGACCCCTATGTCGGCAAGCTGGGGATCCTGCGCGTGCACCAGGGCACGGTCACCCGGGACAGCCAGCTCTACGTCGGCGATGGCCGCAAGCCCTTCAAGGTGGGCCACCTGTTCATGCTCCAGGGCAAGGACCACGTGGAGGTGGCGCGCGCCCTGCCGGGCGACATCGTGGCGGTGGCCAAGGTCGAGGACATCCACTTCGACGCCGTGCTGCACGACGCGGCCGAGGACGATCACGTCCATCTGGCGCCGCTGGATTTCCCGATCCCGGTGCACGGGCTGGCCATCGAGCCCAAGCGGCACGGCGACGAGCAGCGCATGTGGGAGATCCTCGGGAAACTCGTCGAGGAAGACCCTTGCCTGCGGGTGGAGCACGTGGCCGCCACCAACGAGACCATCGTCTACGGCCTGGGCGAGCTGCATCTGCGCGTGCTGCTCGAGCGGCTGCGCGAGGTGTACCGCTTCGAGGTCACGACGCGGCCGCCGCGCATCGCCTACCGCGAGACCGTGACGGCGCCGGCCGAGGGCCACCACCGCCACAAGAAGCAGACCGGCGGGGCCGGCCAGTTCGGCGAGGTGTACCTGCGCATCGAGCCGCTGGCGCGCGGGGCGGGCTTCGAGTTCGTGGACGAGGTCCGGGGCGGCACGATCCCCGGCCAGTTCATCCCCGCGGTCGAGAAGGGCGTGCGCGAGGTCCTGGTGCAGGGCGCGATCGCCGGCTACCCCGTGGTCGACGTGCGCGTGGTGGTCTACGACGGCAAGCACCACAGCGTCGACAGCAAGGACATCGCCTTCGCCACGGCGGGCCGCAAGGCCTTCATGGCGGCCATCCGCGACGCGCGCCCGATCGTGCTGGAGCCCGTCGTGCAGATCGACGTCGCCGCGCCCGACCATGCGATCGGCGACGTGACGAGCGACCTGTCGGCCAAGCGCGGCCTGGTCACGGGCACCTCCAACGCGGCGGGGGGCGTGGTGCTCATCCGCGGCCAGGTGCCGATGTCGGAGCTGTCGGATTACCAGTCGCGGCTCAACGCCATGACCAGCGGCCAGGGCCGCTACACCATCGCGCTGTCGCACTACGAGGCCGTGCCCCCGGCCACGCAGCAGAAGCTGATGGGGCAGCACCAGGTGCGCGATGAGGAATGAGCGCGGGCCGAGGCGGCGGGCTGCCCGCTCGAAGTCCGCGCCGGTCCCGCTGCGGCGTCCGGGTCAGACCAGCGACTTCGCGTGGTCGAGGACGTAGTCGCAAGCCCGGGTCTTGAGCTGGGCGCCCACATTCCTGAGGTTGAACGAAGCGCCATCGCTGCCCTGCAGCAAGCCCTTGTTCCCGTTGGCGAATCCGGTTTGCTGCGCTTTGTTGCCGGTGACCATGCCCAGCAGCCTGTCCTTGATGCCGCCGGCGGCGTCGGCGCTCAGGTAGTTGTTCTTGATGCAGTACTGCAGCACGCCGGCCGCGTTGCCGATGGTGCCGGTGCCCATGGCCGGCATGGAAAGACCCATGCCGTTTGCAAGCGCCGCACCCGCCGCGCCCATTCCGCCGGAAGTGCCGGTGGCGCCCGCGTCGGACTCCGCGCGGGTGCCGCCCAGCTTGTTCTTGAGCGCATCAAGCATTGGATTCTGCGCGGAGGCCGCGTGCGCGGCGGCCAGCAAAGCGATGGCGGCGAGTGTCGAACGAACATGCATGGTGGTCTCCCGTTGGTTCTGCTGATCCTGCCTGCCCCTGAGGATGGTCGCAAAGCATACGCGCCGCAGCCCCCGGCCGGGTCGACCACTACTTGC
>JAQGLP010000034.1 GCA_028292835.1 Variovorax sp. | reverse complement strand
AGTTGTTTGCCATTCATGGTTTTTAAAGTTGTGCGAATTATCGGGGGTCGCTCTGGAAAAGGACAGAATCGTACCCCGAGAAAATTCAGCCCGAATCAGCCAGTGAAGGCCAAGTCTGCGGGGGCTTTGGAAATGAAGTGGACGTGATCCTGCTCAGCGCTCAGGTCGCCGGCGCGGGATGCTCCCGCTGCGAACGCGCAAGCGCATCCCCGGCGGCGCGCACCAGCGTCTGGCGCAACCAGCCATGCGCCGGGCTGGCGTGCGTGCGGCGGTGCCACAGCGCATCGACGCGCACTATCGGCAGCGCCAGCGGCAGCTCGCGGATCACCAGCCGGTCGCTGGCGCCGGTGACATTGAAGAAGTGGCGCGGCAGCACGGTCAGCAGGTCCGAGTCGGCCACCACGCGCCCGGCGGTGAAGAACTGGTTGACGGTCAGCACGATGCGGCGCTTGCGCCCCAGCGCGTCCAGCGCCTGGTCGACAAAGCCCCAGGGACGGCCGCTGAAGCTCACCAGCAGGTGGCGCGCGGTGCAGAAGGCGTCGAGCGTGAGCGGCCCGGCGGCCAGCGGATGGCCCTGCCGCATCACGCACACGTACTGTCCCACGTAGAGCTGCTGCGACTCGAACGACAGCGCCGCGCCGGCCTGGGCGTGCGCCGTGATGTCGGCCAGCACCACCGGGAAGTAGCCCACCGCGATGTCGGCCACCTCGTCCTCCAGCAGCTTGCGCGGGTCGCGCGTGGCCAGCGGCAGCACGCGCACCGACACGCCCGGCGCCTCGGCCTCCAGCACGCGCTCCAGGCCCGGGATCAGCTCGGCGGCAGTGGCGTCGGCCATCGTCAGCACGAAGTTGTGCGCGGCCGACGCCGGCTCGAAGGCATTGGGCGCGAGCAGTTCCTGCAGCCGCCGCAACGATTCGCGCACCGCCGGCCAGAGCGCCAGCGCGCGCGGGGTGGGCTCGACACCGGCGCCCGAGCGGCGCACCAGGTCGTCGCCGAGCACCTCGCGCAGGCGCCGCAGCGAGTTGCTCACGGCCGGCTGGGTGATCGAGAGGTTGCGCGCCGCGCGCGTGAGGTTGCGCTCGGCCATGACCTCGTCGAACACGCGCAGCAGGTTCAGGTCCAGCGTGCGAAAGTTGATATCTATCATCGTTGTGAATGATAAGCATCAGAAATGTAAAGTGGAAAGACAGTGGGATAAACCCTAGTATGCAGACATTGATTCCGGTCCTGATTCCATTTGGAGGTGTCCCATGACCCAATTTGTCCACGTCAACCAACCCGCTGACCACCCTGGCGTCCAGCGTGCCGAGACGGCTTATGCGCACCTGCGGACCGTCCGGGGCCGCTTCGATGGCGCCCGCGGTCTGGCGACCCTGTTGCTGGCTGCGATGGTGTCGGCCCTGCTGGTGATCGCCGACAGCCTGATCTCGTCCTGGACCGACGGCGGTCTGCTGGTCGCCTGGGTGGGGCTGTGGGCGGTGGCGTTCGCGGCGCTTGCGCTGTTCGCCGGCTCCAGCCGTGCGATCGCCGCCTGGCTGACCCGGGCCTGGCGCGCCGGTGCCCAGCGTCGCGCGGCGGCCCGCAACGACGCGCAGTTGCTTCGCTTCGCGCACGCCGATCACCGGGTTATGGCCGACCTGCAAGCCGCCATGACGCGTGCCGACAACACCGCGCCGTCGCCGGCCGGCGCCACGCAGGTGGCTGGCCGGCCCGAGGCGGACTGGCTGGCGCAGTACAAGCCCTTGTACGGCGCGGATGCCGTCGACGATGCCGCGCAGGCGCACCCCGCCCAGGCACCGTACCGTGCCAATGAAGCCTGGCTGTCGCACTACGCGCCGATGTTTGACTGGCGTGCCGCGTCCCGGGCCTGATCCGGTTGCATCGAGCGGCCGCCGCGCCGGGCCCCGTGGTCAAGGGAAAAAGCCGCCTTTGGGCGGTTTTTTCTTGTTCCTGATGCGTCCGCGCTGCGCCAGTGGCCGGACTGCCCGGCTGCGTCCGCGACCGTCCAGCTCCGGGGTGGGCGCGACGGCAAGAAGAATTTTGCGACGAAATCGGCGCCCTTGGCTACCGCCCGCCGATGGCGCTCAGTAGGTGAGCCGGAGCGCCGGGCCGATGCGCTGAGCCTGCACGTCGGCGGGATGGAACGGCAAGGGATGCCACTCCTTAGCGGAGAACAGCGCCAGTTGGTCGAACCAGTAAGGCGAAGCCGGATCGCTGCTCTGGCCGTAGGTCAGCAGGGCCTGGGCCACCGGGCCGCGCTCGTCGAAGGTGACGGCCTGCATGTAGCTGCTGCCGTAGTTCACCTGGTAGCCGGGCGCGGTCAGCGTGCGCTGGCCCTGCGTTTCGACCTTGTTGAGCACGCCTTCGAACTCGTCGCCGCCGTGGATGGCGATGCGCTGGCCGCGCACCAGGCGCGACTGCGCCGTGCCCAGCGCCACGTCGGGCGCAAAGCCCGCCGCGCGCACGACACCGACCGCGTCGGCCAGCGCCTGGAACACCGCGTCGCGCACTGCCGACGTCGCCATGTCCAGGCCCGCCGGGGTGGCGACGGGGCGGGCCGCGTCGAACGGCACGCGCCAGACCTTCGGCACGTCCTTCGCCTTGCGCCAGAATTCCCGGAAGAGGGGCGCTCCCCGCGAGGCGCTGTTGCTGGTGCGGTCCCAGGCTGCGAGCACGCGGCAGCCCTGCGCGGCGTCGGCCGAAAGCGCGGGTGCATTCGCCGTGCAGGCCGTCGCGAGATCGTCCATCACGAGCAGGCCGGCCAGGTTCTTGTCGCGGAAGATGACGCTGCGCACCTCGGCCGCGCCCATGCGGTTGCCGGGCAGCCCGTCCCCGCCGGCCAGTCGGCCCTGGATTTCCAGGATGGCGCTGCGCGTGCGCAGCCGCTGCACGGTGCCGACGGGGCCCACCAGCGGTGGGATGCCCGCCATCGGCGTCAGGTCCGGATTGCTGAGCCAATAGCTGTCGTTGCTGTTCTGCACCCAGTCGGGGGTGACGACGACGGGCATGCGCGACGGCGCGGTGATGCCGGGGGCCGCCACGCCGGCGTCGCGCCGCCAGGCGCATTCGGCACGCGAACCGTCGAGCACGGGCAGGCCCGCCGCGCCGAGCAGCGCCGCCGCGCGCGGCGAGGGCGCGCAGGTCCGCAGCATCTCGGCCGGCACGTCGGGCACCACCGACAGGTCGGCGTACATCGCGTTGCCGGCGCGGTCGGCGGCGATGGTGTTGATCCACGGGATGCCCTGGTTGCCCATGGCGGCGCGCAGTTCGTCCACGTTGCGTGCCCGGGCCATGCGCAGCCAGCTGTCGGCCGAGCGCACGTTGAGCGTGTTGGCGTCGCGGATGGCGTAGGCGGTGGTGGCGCTCCAGCCGAGGCCGGCTGCCGGCAGCGAGACCACCGGGCCCCAGTCGGTGCCGTAGAAGGTGTGGCTGGCCGGCGTGGCGCCCGGGGCGGCGGGCAGGGTGACGGTGCGGGCGGTCATCCTGCGGCGCTGGCCGTCAACCAGGTAGACGGTCGGATCCGTCGGGTCGAGCTTGAGCTCGTAGAGCGTGAAGCGCTTGCCGGTGGAGACGGTGTGCGTCCAGGCCACGTCCTTGTTGAAGCCGATCGCCACCATCGGGCTCAGGCCGCCGGTCGCGCCCATGACATCGAGTTGGCCGGGGATGGTCAGGTGTACCTCCCAGAAGCGGTTGGTGCCGGTCCAGGGGAAATGTGGGTTGCCCAGCAGCACGCCGCGCCCGTCGGGTGTGGCATTGCGCCCGAAAGCCCAGCCGTTGGAGCCGAACTCGCCGCCCTCCGGGTTGTCGTTGAAGCGGTAGCGCGCGAGTTCGGCCACGGCCTGCGGCAGCGCGACGGGCGCGGTGCCGGAGCGGACCCCCGGCGCGGGCGGCGCGGCGTC
>JAQGLP010000513.1 GCA_028292835.1 Variovorax sp. | reverse complement strand
CTGGCGGGCGACGACATCGAGCAGCAGGAAGAGCTGGTGCACCGCTTCACGATGGCGCTCTCGCTGTTGCAGAGCCTGGACCCGCCGGGCGTCGGGGCCCGCTCTCTGGCCGAATGCCTCACGCTGCAGCTGCGGTCGATGCTGCAGGACTCGCCCGACCACGAGGTCTGCCCGATCGCGATCAAGGTCTGCAAGCAGCCGATCGACCTGCTGGCCAAGCGCGACGTCAAGCGCCTGGCGCAGCTGTGCGGCGACACCGAGCCGCGCGTGCGGTCGGCGATTTCGCTGATCACGCGGCTGGAGCCCAAGCCAGGGCGGCGCTTCATCGACACCGAGCGCAACATCATCGTGCCGGACGTGCTGGTCACACAGGTGGGGCGCGGTGCGCGGGTGAACTTCCGCGTGCAGCTCAATCCCGACGTGATGCCGCGGCTGCGCGTGCACGACCTCTACGCCGGCGTCCTCAAGGGCCACAAGGGCGAGGGCGGCCAGGCGCTGGGCGCGCGGCTGCAGGAGGCACGCTGGTTCATCCGGAACATCCAGCAGCGCTTCGACACCATCCTGCGCGTCTCCAGCGCCATCGTCGAGCGGCAAAAGAGCTTCTTCATCCACGGCGAACTGGCGATGCGCCCGCTGGTGCTGCGCGAGATCGCCGACGAGCTCGGGCTGCACGAGTCCACCATCAGCCGCGTGACGACCGCCAAGTACATGGCCACGCCGCGCGGCACCTTCGAGCTCAAGTACTTCTTCGGCTCGGCGCTCGGCACCGAGGCCGGCGGCAACGCGTCGAGCACCGCGGTGCGCGCGCTGATCCGGCAGTTCGTCGAGGCGGAGAATGCGGCCAGGCCGCTGTCGGACAGCCAGCTCGCCGCCATGCTCAAGGAGCAGGGTATCGAGTGCGCGCGCCGCACCGTCGCCAAGTACCGCGAGGCGCTGCGCATCGCGCCGGCCAACCTGCGCAAGACTCTGTAGGCAATTGTCCGGGCCGCCTGCGTGGCGACGCACGAGCCGCCACGCACCAGCGCAGCCGCCAGGGCGCGCACTAGCTCAAGGGTCGCAGACACGACCGGGCGCCTGGGCCGTTTGCATGGCCAGCATTTGCCCGGCGGCGGGGCGCGACGGCATGCCGTCCGCGGTCGGCGCCCCCAGGGAGGCCAGCACGGTGGTTGCGACCGCCTCCGTGGCCGTGCGCTCGCCGGGTGCTGCGATCCAGTCGGGAAACAGGAACAGAGCGGCGAAGCTCGCGATGAAGACCACCCAGGGAATGAGGAACCACGGGGAGCCCAACTCGTTCGTGTCGTCGGAAGTGAGATGCCGTTTCATGATGGATTCCTTTCGAAGTTGGGCGATCGCCCGGAAGGAGAAGCCACGCGGCTTCCGGGTTGCCGCGGCGCGACGCGGGGCGTCGCCCCCGTTCCCGTGCCGGCCCGCCGCCTACAGCGCGGCCTGGCGCATCACGGAGGCGCCGCGCTTCGTGAACTGCGAGGGGATCACGCTGTTGGCGAAGGCGGCATGGCCTTCGTTGTCCAGGTTCTGGTTGGCTGCGCGCGCCGCGTCCCGCGCCTCGGCGCGGACGCTGTCGCGGTCGGCGGAAGCGGTCAGCGCCGGCAGGACGCCCGCGGACGCCCCCTCGGCATACGGATTGACGGAACGCGCGGCCAGCATGGCCTCGGCCGCCACGTCGGCGCGGGCGTTCTGGCTGGTCGGGGGGTGCACGCCTTCGTAGGTTTCGGCCTGTGCGCCGACAGCGGCAAGCAGCGACAGGGACGCCGCCGCGATGAAGTTCGAGGTTTTCATGATGGATTCCTTTCTTCGCCGTTGCACGCCGGATTGGCGTGTGGCTTCAATGTAGGTTGGCGGCGCGGCGCCGGAAATCGCGCCTTCGCGTCGCGCCATCGCGCCTTTGCGCGATGGGCTGCTCAGGGGGCCGTCCTGCCGACCGGCACGCGCAGCGCCACGCAGGTGCCGTTGGCGCCCAGGCCCGGGCGCAGCTCGAGTTCGCCGTCGAGCCGCTGGGCGCGCGCGCGCATGTTGGCGAGGCCGTGGCCGTGCCGGCGGGCCGTCTCGTCCAGCCCGCGCCCGTCGTCCTCGATTTCCAGCTCCAGCAGGTCGCCCCAGCGGCGCATCCGCACCTGCACGCGGGTGGCCTGCGCATGCTTGAGCACGTTGGTCAGCGCCTCCTGCGCCACCCGCAAGACTTGCAGCGTCGCGTGTGGCGACAGGCCCGGCGCGTCGTCCGGCAGGTCGATGTCCCAGCCCGGTCGCACGCCCGCGGCCAGCAGCTGCGCCTCCCAGCGGAACATGAAATTGCCGAGCGCCGCGCCCAGGTCGTGCCCGTCGCTGGCCAGGGCGTCGAGCGCGAGGCGCATGTCGGCGATGCAGCCGCGCAGCGCGGTGGCGATCTGCGCGTTGTCCATGTCACCGCGCTCCACGCGCGACAGCGAGGTGAACAGCTGCGAGCCCAGGCCGTCGTGCAGGTCGCGCGTGATGAGTTGGCGCTCCTCCGAGGCGGCCTGCTCGCGCTCCAGGGCGGCCAGGCGCGTGTAGTTGTCGGCGAGTGCGCGTTCGCGGTCGGCCACGCGAAGCTCCAGCGTGCGGTTGAGCTCCTCGAGCGAGCCCAGTGTTCGGATGAAGCGCACCACGAGCAGCATGCCCATAGCCAGCAGCAGCGTGTTGGAGCCCAGGGGCAGCAAGTGGACGCGGTGGCCGACCCATTCGACGGGCAGGATGCGCGCGAGCAGCGTGGAATTCCAGGTGAGCAGGTAGTCGTGGATGCCCACCAGCACCGTCAGGACCACGGCCAGGGACGACACCACGGCTGTCGGGGTGTGGCGGCGCCGCACGTAGCGGACGGCCACCCCGATGATCATCAGGCCAAGCACCATCATGCCGCCCAGCCACACACGCGCCACCCACCGCTCCGCGGCGAAGCCCTGCAGCGCGAACCAGAGCGGGCCGATGAGCCAGTACGCCCCCAGCGCACGCTCCAGCGCCGGCCGCCGGATGCCGACGAAGCGCAGCGTGAGCACGGCCATCACCACCACGAAGCCGCCGGTGGCGCAGTAGTAGACGACACGCCACCACTGCCACGGGCCGGGCGGCAGCCCGTCGATCACGAAGGTCAGGGTGTGGAGGCTCCACAGCACGGCCGCCAGGCCAAACAGGCCGTGCATCACCTCGCCGCGGCGACGCCACCAGATGAATCCCATCAGGACGGCGCTCAGCATCGACACCACTACCGTGATTTGCGGCACGGTGCGCGTCCAGAACAGGCGCCGGTCGTACAGCGGCTGCAGTTCGGCCTGCGGCCCGATGCTCACGCGCGCGAAATGCATGGGGTAGTCGGGTGGCGACGCGGCGCGCAGCGCCAGTTCGTTGCGCCCGGCGCGCAGCAGGCTCGCCGGAAGCATCACCAACTGCGGCCGGTAGGTGCGCGCGCGCCACGCCGGGGTGCTCTGCGGGACGCGCCGCAGCAGCGCGCCGTTCAGCCACAGGTCGCCGCCGTCGTACCAGTACGGCACGTAGGCGGCCCATGGGTCGCCCTC
>JAQGLP010000487.1 GCA_028292835.1 Variovorax sp. | reverse complement strand
TTCACGGCCGAGGACCCGGTCGGCGGCCTGCCCGACGAGGCCGACATCGCGCGGGAACAGCCCGACCTCGACCTGTTCCACCCCTGGGCCGTGACGAGCGAGGAGGCCGCCGCGCTGGCGCTCGAATGCGAGGCGGCCGCACTGGAGACCGACCGGCGCATCACCAACAGCGAGGGGGCCGGCGTGTCGGCGCAGCAAAGCCACTTCTTCAGCGCCCACACGCACGGGTTCCGGGGCGGCTACGCCAGCTCGCGGCACTCCATTTCCGTCGCGCCGATCGCCGGTCGCGGCAACGACATGCAGCGTGACGCCTGGTACAGCTCGATGCGCTCGGCCGACGAGCTGGCCAGCCCGAAGGCGGTCGGACGCTACGCCGCCGAGCGCGCCCTGTCGCGCCTGAAGTCGCGCAAGATCAAGACCACCGAATGTCCGGTGCTGTTCGAGTCCCCGCTGGCCGCCGGCCTGCTGGGCGGGCTGGTGCAGGCCACCAGCGGCGGGGCGCTCTACCGCAAGAGCACGTTCCTGCTCGACTCGCTCGGCAAGCCGGTGCTGCCGGGCCACATCGACGTGGTGGAGGACCCGCACATCCGGCGCGGCAAGGGCAGCGCGCCGTTCGACGATGAAGGCGTTACGACGCGCGCGCGCAAGGTGGTCGACGCCGGCCGGCTCGAAGGCTATTTCCTGAGCACCTACTCGGCGCGCAAGCTCGGCATGAAGACCACCGGCAATGCCGGCGGCTCGCACAACCTGACGCTGCGTTCGCACCTGACACAAGCGGGCGACGACCTCGACGAGATGTTGCGCAAGCTCGGCACCGGCCTGTTCGTGATCGAGCTGATGGGGCAGGGCGTCAACTACGTGACCGGCGACTACTCGCGCGGTGCCAGCGGCTTCTGGGTCGAGGGCGGACGCATCGCGTACCCGGTGCAGGAAATCACCATCGCCGGCAACCTGCGCGACATGCTGATGGGCATCGAGGCGGTCGGCGCCGATGCCTACAACTACGGTGCCAAGACGACCGGCTCGGTGCTGGTCAATCGCATGAAGGTCGCGGGCGCCTGAAGCAAGGGCCGGCCGTGCCTTGCGGGTCATGGCGCGCGGTGGCGCCGTCCCGCTGGCCGAGGACCGGGCGGCGGCCCGGATCAACGCGGGGATCGCCGCAACATGCTCGGCGCCCGGCTGCGCTCACGAGAGCAGCTCCAGCGTCTTCGGGTCCTGCACGCCGCCGAAATATTTGGCCACGACCTGCTGAAATACCGGCTCCCGCGGCGCCACCTGCGCGAACAGGGTCATGCACGAGCGCAGCTTGAGGTCGTCGGGCGAGCGGAAGATCTCCAGCGCGGTCCGGCCTTCAACCCGCAGCACGAGCTGGCTGCATTCGACGAGGCGCGGCCCGAGCACCGCATGCTGCCAATAAGCGAGCGCCTCGGCGCCGGAGGCCAGTCCGAAGTGGCGCGCCGTCGCGCTGCGGCCCAGCGCGCCGAGCTGCGGAAAGACAAACCACATCCAGTGGCTTGTCTTGGCGCCGGCCGCCAGCTCGGCGCGCACCTGCCCATAGACGGGTGCCTGCGCCTCGACGAAACGCTGCAGGTCGTAAGGATCATCCATGGTCTTCGCTCCTTGCTGCTTCGCCGCCCTACCCCACCTGCCGCGCTGGCAGGCTCTCCATGAAGGCCCTGGCCGCCGGCGACAGCGATCGCCCGATGCGCAGGACGATGCCGATCCGGCGCACCAGCGATGGCTGGCGCAAGGACAGGGCGGCCAGGTTGCCGGTATCGGTCAGCCGCAGCGCCAACCGCGGCAGTGCTGCCACCCCGAGACCGGCCGCCACCATGGCGCCACCCATCGCCACGCTGGGATAGTCGAAGGCCGGGCGCAGCACCATCCCCTTCTGCAGGAACACCGCATCGGTCATCGGCCGGATGCTGCTGCCCGGCGCGCTGGCGAGAAAGGGCCGCCGCGCACACAGCGACCAGGGCACGGACGTCCTGGTGGCCAGCTCATCGTCGCGGCGCATCAGCAGCACGAAGGGGTCGTCCATCAGGTGCCGGTAATGAAGCCGCTGGTGCGGCGCCGGTTGGACACTGATGCCGAAATCGACACGCCCTTCGTCCACCGCCGCCAGCAGCGCCTGCGCCGGGGCCTCGACCACCGAGAACTCGACCTGGGGATGCTGGCGGCGAAAGGCGGCGACCGCGTCTGGCAACAGGGCCACGCTGGCCGAAGGCAGCGCCGCGACGGTGATCCGGCCGCTGCGGCCTTCCAGGAATTGCGACAGCTCGCTGAACGCATCGTCGAATTCGCCCAGGATGCGGCGCGCGATCGGCAGCAGCTCGTGCCCGGCGGCCGTGAGCTCGACGTGGCGCGTGTCGCGGTCGAACAGCCGTGTGCCGAGTTGTTCCTCGGCCACGCGCACCGTGCGGCTGAGTGACGGCTGCGACACGTTGAGCGCCAGCGCGGCGGCGCGAAAGTTGCCGGTGGCGGCCACCCGGGCGAATGCCTCGAGTTGCTGCAGGGTGAGCTTGGCGCGCACGCAGGTCCTTCCTCCCGATTGATCCATTCAAGTTATCACAGATATAGAAACATTGTCCTTCTGGAATCATGACCCGGCTCCTAGACTTCCCTGGGACCACTTCCGGGCAAAGGAATACGCATGACGGGCATTCTTGAAGGCATTCGCGTGCTGGAGCTCGGCCAGGTGCTGGCCGGGCCTTTCGCCGGGGCAATCTTTGCGGACCTGGGTGCCGAGGTGCTCAAGCTGGAGCGCGTCGAGGGCGGGGACGATGCACGGCACATGGGGCCGCCATTTCGCCACGGCGACGCGCTGAACTTCCACATTTTCAACCGCGGCAAGAAGTCGATCGCCATCGATCTCAAGAGCGAGGCGGGCCGCACCGCTTTCGAGCGCCTGGCTGCCGAAGCGGACGTGTTCATCCACAACATGCGCCCCGGCGTGACGCAGGCGCTGGGCATCGACGGCGCGGTGCTCTGCGCGCGCCATCCGAGGCTCGTCTACTGCGAGATCTCGGCCTTCGGCCATGTCGGCCCGATGCGCATGCAGCCGGGCTACGAACCGCTGGTCCAGGCCTTCAGCGGCCTGTCCAGCACCAACGGCGGGCCGGACGATCCGCCAATGCGCATCGGCGCCTCGGTGTGCGACCAGGGCACCGGCATGTGGGCGGTGATCGGCGCGCTCGCGCTGCTGCAGCGCCGCCACACGACCGGCCGGGGCGGCGTCGTCAGCGCCTCGCTGCTGGAAACCGCGCTGGTCTGGAACGGCCAGAAGGCCGATGCCTATGTCAACGAAGGCCGGCTGCCCGAGCGGCACGCCTCGGGCCATCCGGGCTTCGTGCCCTACGAGTCGTTCGACACCGCCGACACCCCACTCCTGATTTGCTGCGGCAACGACCGGCTGTTCGCCAAGTTCGCCACCGCGCTCGGGCACGCCGACTGGGCGGCCGACGCGCGCTTCGAGACCAACCGTGCGCGGCTCACGCACAAGGACGAATTGCTGGCGCAGTTGCGGCCGCTGTTGCGCACGCAGACGCGCGCGCAGTGGCTGGCCTTGTTCGAGGCCGCGGGCGTGCCCTGTTCGCCCGTCCATACCGTGCCCGAAGTGCTCGCCCATCCCCAGGTCGAGGCGCTCGGGCTGCTGCAGGCGGTGCCGCGGGAGGACTTCCGGCTGAGCGCGCTGCCGCTGTCGATCGACGGCCGGCGTCCGGCGCACCGCGCGGGTGCGCCGCGGCTGGGCGAACACAACGCCGAGTTCGGCCTGCCGTCGCCCGCGCAGGCGGGCTGAACGTTCTGCAAGTTTCAGGAGTTGCCGTCATGAGTGACCTTCCCCACCACGTCCATCTCCACGAGGAGGGCCCGCGCGAGGGCTTCCAGATCGAGCCCGGGCCGATCGTCACCGCCGACAAAGTGCGCTTCATCGAGGCCCTGGCGGGCACCGGGCTGCGCGAGGTGCAGTGCGTCTCCTTCGTCGATCCGCAACGCGTGCCGGGCATGGCCGATGCCGAGGCGGTGGCGCACGCCATCCGGCGGCGCGAGGGCGTGCGCTACACCGGCATCTGGCTCAACCGGCGCGGCATGGAGCGTGCGCTCGCCACGCCGCTCGACGTGGCGGGCGCGCTGCAGACCAGCGCTTCCGAATCGTTCTCGCTGCGCAACACCGGCCGGGACACGGCCGCCACGCTCGCCGAGCAGCGCCGCACCCTCGCGTTCTGCATCGAGCGCGGCATCCCGATCGCCTCGGGCATCGTCATGACGGCCTTCGGCTGCAACATCGAGGGTGCCGTGCCGGTCGAGCGCGTGGTGGCGCGCGCGGCGGACCTGGTGTCGCTGATGGAAGAGCACGGCCTGGAGCTGCCCGTCCTTCGGCTGGCCGACACGGTGGGTTGGGCCAATCCCAACGCCATCGCCTCGGTGGTGGGGGCCGTGCGCGAGCGCTGGCCCGCGCTGCGCATCGGGCTGCACCTGCACGACACGCGCGGCACCGCCATGGCCAACGCGCTGATGGGCCTGCAGATGGGTGTCGATACCTTCGACAGCACCTGCGCCGGTCTCGGCGGCTGTCCTTTCGCGGGCCACGTGGGGGCGGCCGGCAATATCTGCACCGAGGACCTCGCCTTCATGTGCGAGGAGATGGGCATCGCCACCGGCATCGACCTCGACGCGCTGGTGTCATGCGCGCACCTGGCCGAGCGCATCGTCGGCCATCCGCTGCCCGGCAAGCTGATGCGCGGCGGCACCCTGGGCCGCTGGCGGCATTGAGCGATTCCAGGGCAATCCTCGACCCACAACAACCGACCGGAGACAACATGCTTTCCTTTCCCCATCGTCGTGGCCTCTTGGTCGCGGGACTGGCTGCCTTCGCGGCGCTCGCCGGCACCTGCGCCCGGGCGCAGGCCGACTATCCGGCCCGGCCGATCACCATCGTGGTCCCCTTCGCGGCCGGCAGCGGGACCGACCAGCAGGCCCGCGCCATGGGGCAGGTCCTCACCAGCATGTACAAGGTGCCCGTGGTGGTCGACGACAAGCCCGGCGCGAGCGGTTTCATCGCCTCGCAGTACGTCGCCAAGGCGGCGCCCGACGGCTACACGCTGCTGATGACGACCAACACCACGCACGCCGCCAACGAGCACCTTTACAAGAAACTGCCCTACGACCCAGTCAGGGACTTCACGCCCGTGGCGCTGCTGTCCAAGGGGCACATGCTGCTGGTGGTCAACCCGGCGTCGCCGGCGAAATCGGTCGCGGACCTCATCGCGATGGCGAAAAAGTCGCCCGGCAAGCTCAACTTCGCCAGCGGCAGCTCGTCCAGCCGCGTGGCGGGCGAACTGTTCCGGCAGATGACCGGCATCGACGTGGTGCATGTGCCCTACAAGAGCAATCCGATAGCGATCACCGACCTGCTCGGCGGCCAGGTGGACTTCATGTTCACCGATGCGCCCACGGCGCTGCCGCAGGTCAACGGCGGCAAGCTCCGGCCGCTGGCCGTGAGCGGGACGCGCCGCCTGGCTGCGGCGCCGGGCGTCCCGACGGTGGAGGAGGCCGGCGTCCAGGGCTACGACATGTCGTACTGGACCGCCGTCTACCTGCCGGCCGGTGCGCCGCCCGAACTCGCGAAGCGCCTCAACGAGATGTTCGTGAAGGTTTCGGCGTCGCCCGAAGTGAAGGCCTTCCAGGCGGGCACCAGCGGAGAGATCGTGACCACCAGCCCCGAGGGCCTGGCGTCTTTCCAGACGGCCGAGTCGCGCAAGTGGGGCCAGGTGATCCGTGCCGCGGGCATCCAGCCCGAGTAGCGGGGGGCACGGCCCGGCCGGCCGTGCGCCAGCCTGAGGCGGGCTCCGCGAGTTCCGCATGGTCCTGCCGGCCCCGCGTGGCGCTGGGCCAGTGGCTGCGACAGCGCGCGTCGGTCGCAGGGTTCGGGCGCTGCTTCTTCGTCGGCCTGGCGCTGCTGGGCGCCTACAGGGTCGCGCGTGCGTTCTGAGCGCTGCGGTCAAGGGCGACGCGCACCCGTTCGACGACCTGCCGGTACGGGAGCGTGAAACCGTCCAGCGGCTGGTCGGCCGCGAGCCAGCGGAATGAAAAAACAAGCCCGTCTTCCTCGGGACTGCCGCTGGCGATGTGGTCGAAGGTTTCGGGCAACCCCTGGGCGGCACGCATCAGGAACAGGTGCCAGAGCTGTGCGTGCCGGTGCGCATTGCCTTCGACGCCGGCCTCGCAATCGCGCTCGAGCGTGCCGAGCGGCTCGGTCTCTCCGGTGAAATCGATGCCCGATTCTTCGAGCAGTTCGCGCCGCGCCGCGTCCTGCGGGGACTCGTCCGCCTCGACCGTGCCCTTGGGCAGCTGCATGCCGAGGTCACCGGGGTGAAAGAACACCAGCAGCCGATCCTGCGCATCCACAAGGCAGGCACAGGCCTTGTGGACGGCTGTCATGCGGCGCCGGACAGGACGGCCTTCACCGCGGCGCTGACCTGGCCCATGTCGGCCTTGCCAGCGAGACGCGTCTTGACCACGCCCATCACCTTGCCCATGTCGCCCGGGCCCTTGGCACCCAGTTCGGCGACGATGGCGCGGACCTCGGCGGCCACCTCGTCGGCGCCCATGCGCTGGGGCAGATACACCTCCAGCACCTTGATTTCGGCCGCTTCCTTGTCGGCCAGGTCGGTGCGCCCGCCCTGCGTGAAGGCGGCGACCGAGTCCTTGCGCTGTTTGACCAGCTTGTCGACGATGGCGACCACCATCGCGTCATC
>JAQGLP010000503.1 GCA_028292835.1 Variovorax sp. | reverse complement strand
GCATGCTGGGCGTGGCGCGCGATTTCGTGCAGCTGATCGGCCAGATGGCGCTCGACCTGGGCCGCCTCGCACGCGCGCCGCACCGCGGACCGTGGCGCGATTTCTCGGGGCACCTCTACAACATCGGCGCCACCGCCATGCCGATCACGGCGCTGGTCGGCCTCCTGATCGGCGTGGTGCTGGCCTACCTGATCGCGCAGCAGCTGCGCCAGTACGGCGGCGAGAGCTTCATCGTCAACCTGCTGGGCCTGTCGCTGGTCCGCGAGCTGGGCCCGGTGCTCGCGGCGGTGCTGATCGCCGGACGCTCGGGCTCGGCCATCACGGCGCAGATCGGCGTCATGCGTGTGACCGACGAGCTCGACGCGATGCGCGTCATGGGCATCGCGCACGGCTTCCGGCTGGTGATGCCGCGCGTGCTGGCGCTGGCCATCGTCATGCCGCTCATCAGCTTCTGGACCTCGATGGCCGCGCTGGTCGGCGGGATGATGGCGGCCGACGCCGCGCTCGACCTGTCGCCGGCGTATTTCATCTCGGCGCTGCCGCGCGCGGTGCCGATCGCCAACCTCTGGCTGGCGATCGCGAAATCGGCCGTCTTCGGCATCCTGATCGGGCTGGTGGCCTGCTTCAACGGCCTGCGCGTGGAGCCCAACACCGAGAGCCTGGGGCGCGGCACCACGACCTCGGTGGTGACCTCGATCACGGTGGTGATCGTGATCGACGCGCTGTTCGCGGTGATGTTCCGCAGCGTGGGCTTCCGATCATGAGCGAGCGGCGCGACCCCTGGCCGCAGCGCGGCACCGCGCCGCTGCCACCCGCCGGCCGTCCGGAGGGCGCGCGCGGCCGGCGCATCCTGCGGCGGCTCGGCCGGCAGGCCGAGGCCCTGGGCGCGGACCGCGGCGACCACGCTCCGGTGGTCGAGATCCGCAAGCTCTGGACCGTGTTTCAATCGCCCGGACGCGAGCAGGTCGTGCACCGCGACCTCGACCTGACTATCGAGCGCGGCGAGGTGCTGTCGCTGGTGGGCGGCTCGGGCACCGGCAAGACCGTGCTGCTGCGCCAGATCCTCGGCCTGGAAAAACCCACGAAGGGCGAGGTGCGCGTGCTCGGCGCCGCGCCCGGCGAGCTGAGCGCCAAGGGCACCGCCAACGTCGGCATGCTGTTCCAGCACGGTGCGCTGTTCTCGGCCTTCAACGTGCTCGACAACATTGCCTTCGCGCTGCGCGAACTCAAGGTGCTGCCCGACGTGCTGATCCGCGACGCCGCCATGGTCAAGCTGCAGATGGTCGGCCTCGGCCCCGAGCACGCCCTGAAGATGCCGGCCGACCTGTCGGGCGGCATGATCAAGCGCGTGGCGCTGGCGCGCGCCCTCGTCATGGACGCGCCCCTCCTGCTGCTCGACGAGCCCACCGCCGGGCTCGATCCGGAAGGCGCCGACGACTTCTGCGACCTGCTGCGCGGCCTGCACCGCGAGCTCGGCCTGACGGTGGTGATGGTGACACACGACCTCGACACGCTGTTCGACCTCTCGACGCGCATCGCCGTGCTGGCCGACCAGCGCGTCATCGTCGCGGGCACCGCGCGCGAGGTGATCGCCTGCCCGCACCCCTTCATCCAGGACTATTTCCTGGGAGGCCGCGGCCAGCGCGCCATGGCGGCGCTGCACGAGCATCCGGAGGCGGATGACGCGGCCCAGGTCGATCCCGATGGCGCTGCGGGTCTGGCCATCGACGTCGGCACCGCACGCGCCGAAGCGCCGCCTCGGGAGCGCAGCGGCCCGTGGCCGCCGCCCGCGGCAACCAGGAGTTGATACCCCATGGAAAACAAAGCCCACGCCCTCGCCGCCGGCGCCTTCGTGCTCGGTGTGCTCGCCCTGATCGTCGGCCTGGTCGTCTGGTTCACGCGCGACGACGCGGTGCGCAACCTCTACCAGCTCACCACGCGCGAGGCGGTCAGCGGGCTGCAGCCGCAGGCGGCGGTGCGCTACCGGGGCATCGCCGTCGGCAAGGTGACCTCGATCGACTTCGACCCCAAGATCAAGGGCAACGTGCGCGTGCGCATCTCGGTCGACCAGCGCGTGCCGCTCACCACCTCGACCTACGCCGCGCTGAGCTACCAGGGCGTCACGGGACTGGCCTTCATCGCGCTCGACGACAAGGGCGGCTCGCAGGTGGCGCTGGTGCCCAACAACGACGACCCGCCCACCATCCCGTTCAAATCCTCGGCCTTTGCCCAGATGCAGGACCGGGGCGAAGCCATCCTCGCGCAGGTCGAGCTGGTCACCCAGCGCGCCAACCAGCTCATGGGCGACGACAACCAGAAGCGCATCGCCGACGCGCTGGAGAACATCGCGCAGGCCACGGCCAGCGCCAACCGGCTGACCCAGCAGCTCGACCAGACCGTGCGCACCCGCGTCAACCCGGTGCTGGCGGCGCTGCCGCCGCTGGCCGAGCACACCAAGGATACCCTGGCGTCGCTCAAGAAGGCGTCCTCCGACGTCTCGCGCACCGCCAACAACCTGAACGCCACCGTCGGGCGGCTCAACGCGCCCGACGGCGCCATCAGCCGGCTGGGCGAGGGTGCCAAGTCGCTGACGCAGGCGGTCGACACCTTCAACGGCGGCACCCTGCCGCGCGTCAACCGCGTCGTCGAGGACACCTCGCGCACCGTGCGCCGACTCGGCCGCGTGGCCGAGGGCCTGAACGACAACCCGCAGTCGCTGCTCTACGGCAACGGCGGCACCTCCGCCGGGCCGGGCGAGCCCGGCTTTACGGCACCGGCCGGCAGCGCCGAACGCCCCTGAAGATCGACACCATGGTTGCTATAAAAACAATAGCTCGAAACACAAGAGGGACGAGCGCTGCAGGCATATTGAACCAAGCGCGTTCGCGGCTGCGCCCGCTGGCGCTCGGGCTGGGCCTGGGTGTGGTGCTGGGCCTCGGCGGCTGTGGCGCCCTGCCCGAGAAGCCGGCGCGTGTCACGCTCTACGACTTCGGTCCCGGTCCGCTGGCGGCCGTCCCGGCCTCGCCCGGCGCGAGCGGCCCTGCATCGGCGCTGCCACCCCTCACGCTGCCCGAGATCGATGCCAACGCGCGGCTCGACGGCACCCAGCTCCTCTACCGCCTGGCCTACGCCGACGCCAACGAGCTGCGCCCCTACGGCCAGTCGCGCTGGAGCCTGCCGCCCGCGCAGCTGCTGCGCCAGCGCCTGCGCGACGCGCTGGCGGCGCGCCGCACCGTGCTCGACACCCAGGAGGCCGCCACGCTGGCACGCACCGAAGGCCGGGCCCCGGACACCCTGCGCGTGTCGCTGGAGGAATTCAGCCACTACTTCGACGCGCCCGGGCACAGCGCCGGCCTGGTGCGCCTGCGCGCGACGCTGGTGCGCGGCGCCCCCGGAGGCGACCGTGTGCTGGGCCAGCGCGTCTTCACCGTGCGCCAGCCGGCCCCCAGCGCCGATGCTCCCGGCGGCGTCAAGGCGCTGGCGGCGGCGAGCGACGCGGTGGTGGCGGAACTGGTGGGGTGGGTCGAGCAGTCGCGCTGAGGCGCAGGGCGCAGAGGCATCGGAGCCTCATGCCGAAAGACGCCATGGCCTTGTGCAGCCGCCCAACTTGTTGCGGGCGCCACCTCAAGGCAGATGCTCAACGTTTCAGTTCAGCTTTCCGGAAAGTATTCAGCAACGTCCGAATGCCTGACGGTATTCCGCTGGCGTAAGGGCGGTGAGCTCCTTGAACATGCGGCGCATGCTCGAATCGCTGCTGAAACCCAGCTCCGCGCTGATCGTGCTGGCAGGCACGGAAGTCAGGATCAGGCGTTCACTCACCTGATTGAGCTTGATTCGCCGCACGTAACCGGCGATTGGCAGCCCCGTGGCCGCAGTAATTTTCCGCGCAAGCGTCCGCTCCGAAGTGCCCAGCTCCTTGGCCAATCGCTGCACTGTCAATTCGGTCGCGGGAATCTGTTCTGCGATCGCATGCAGCTTGCGAAGCAGCCGGTCCGGTTGCTCGATCAGGTTCATCGTCTGGAAGGCGTGGTGGCTGATCTCGGGCCGTGGCAATACCATCAGCTTCGTCAAGTCGCGATAAGCCTCGGCACTGAGACGCCGCTCTATCAGCGCCTGGGCGATCGGTAAATAACCGTTGACCCCCGACGCGGTGGCCGTGTCCGGATTGAAAACACTCGTTCGCTCGATTTGCCAAAGGATTTCTGGATGGCGCTGCCGCATTGCGTCGGCCAGCCACCAGGTGACCGTGGCTTTCTGTTCGTTCAGCCTTCCGGCGGCAGCGAGCAGGCAGACACCGGTGCAATAGCTCCACAGCATGACGCCTTTCCGCAATGCGGCCAGCAATGCAATCAAATCCGCATTGGTGCCAAGCGCGCTGGACACTTGCTGCGGCGATTCAGCCCAGAATCCAGGCGCCAGCAGGGCATCCAGAGGGGTGTCCCGGACCGATGCGCCGGCTACCAGCGTCTGGCCATGGGCGCATTCGACGGCACCGGGCCGGGCTGCCACAAAACACACCTCGAAGAGGCAGGCCCCGTTGCGCCGGTTCGCTGCGTGGACAAGATCCGAAAACGCGAACAGCCCTGCCGGCATGCAATTTGGGTACAGAAGCAAACCGATGCGGACCGTCGGCGAGGGCGTCATGGCAGAAAACAATCGGTTTATGTCGTTTTCTGCTATTTTATATTTGCCTCGGGAAAAACACAATGAGCCCTCCCCAAGGAGGAATCATTTTGAAAATAACGCAAATCCGCAATGCGACGATCGTGCTTGAATTGGGTGCCCACCGAATTCTGGTCGATCCGATGCTGGCACCCAAAAACGGTTTGCCGCCATTGAGATTTATCGGCCAGCGGCAGCGCAATCCGATCGTCGACCTGCCCGCAATGACCGATTCCCTGCTCGAATCGGTCACGCATTGCCTGATTACGCATTGCCAGAAAGGCCACTTCGACCACCTCGACCGCGCGGCACGGCAATGGCTGCGAACCCGGCAAATTCCGGTGATCTGTACGCCGCACGATGCGGAGCATCTTCGTCAGCGGGGCCTGAACGCAGTTGCGTTGCCGGAGGGCCACCAGGAGCCCCAGGCCTTCCTCGGCGGTCAAATCAGAACCGTGTCCTGCCTGCATGGCCGGGGACTGATCGGGTTGCTGATGGAACACGGCGTGGGCTATTTCATCGAAATGCCGGGGGAACCCAGCCTCTACCTGTCCGGCGACACGGTTCTGACGCCCACCGTCCGTGAATTCATAGCGCGCCACCAGCCGGACATTTCCGTGGTCCCGGCGGGCGGGGCCCGATTTGACGTCGGGCATGAAATCATCATGGGAACCAGCGAGGTGGTCGAATTCACGCGGGCGTCGA
>JAQGLP010000472.1 GCA_028292835.1 Variovorax sp. | reverse complement strand
GACGGGCTGGCCAAAGCAGGGGCAGTCGGCGATCCAGCGCCCAAAGCGGCTATGCAAGCTCGAGCTGCTCCGGGCGCACCGGGGACAGACAGTCTGGCCAACGACGCTGTACGCCTCAACTGTCAGGCGGCTGCCGCTGTCGTTCCATGTCGTGATGTGCTTGCCGACCGCCTCCAAAGGCTGCGCCAGGCCTGGGATGATGATCGAAGGTGTTCAGCTCTCGCACGCAGGCGGCATCCTCGGTGGCCTCCCTGGAGCCGGCCGAAAGTCGTGGCTGCGTCTTACACGCGCGTGGGACAGGTGGACCTGTCAGTGCTGTCACCGCTCTCCCATGTTCGAGGACTGTCAACGAACGAGAAAACACATATGAAGATCCTGATGGTTCTGACGTCGCACGACCGGCTCGGCGACACGGGCAAGAAAACCGGCTTCTGGCTCGAGGAATTTGCCGCCCCGTACTACGTCTTCAAGGATGCCGGTGCCGAGGTGAAGCTTGCATCGCCGAAGGGCGGCCAACCCCCGCTCGAACCAAAGATCGACGCGCCCGACGCGCAGACCGAGGCGACCCGCCGCTTCAAGGCCGACTCCGTTGCGCAGGCCGCGCTGGCCGACACGCGCGCGCTGGCTGGCGTGTCGGGTGACGGGTTCGATGCGCTTTTTTATCCGGGCGGGCACGGGCCGCTCTGGGATCTGGCCGAAGACGCCGATTCGATCGCGCTGATCGAATCGATGATGGCCGCGGGCAAGACCGTCTCGGCCGTTTGCCATGCGCCGGGCGCGCTGCGTCGCGTTCGCACGAAAGAAGGATCGCTTCTGGTAAAAGGCAGGCAGGTGACAGGCTTTGCCAACAGCGAAGAAGCTGCGGCGCAACTCACGCAAGTCGTGCCGTTCCTGGTCGAGGACATGCTGGTCGAGAGCGGCGGCACATACAGCAAAGGCCCGGACTGGCAGCCGCACGTCGTCACCGACGGCAAACTGATCACCGGCCAGAATCCGGCCTCCTCGGAGCCCGCCGCACGCGCCGTGCTTGCCCAGTTGCACGCGCGCTGATCGACCGCCATCGAGCCGCTTCCGCGGCTTCAACAGACGCAAGCAAGATCCGCCATGGCTTACCAAACCACCAACCCCCTTCTTCATCTCCAAGGACCAGGTCTGGAAGGTGATCGATGACGACCGCATCCGCGCGGTCGCGCTGACGGGCAGCGAGGGTGCCGGCGCGGTGGTGGCCGCGCGCGCGGGCAAGAACATGAAGAAGTCGACCTGGAACTCGGAGGCAGCGATCCCCTTCATCGTGCTGGACGACGCCGACCTCGACAAGGCGGTTAGGCACGCGGTGAGCGGCCGTATGGGCAACACCGGGCAGGCTTGCATGGCATCCAAGCGCATCATCGTGGTAAACGCCATCGCCGACGCCTTCCTGCAGAAGTTCCAGGGTGCGATGGCGGCATTCAAGCCGGGCGATCCGATGGACGAGCGCACCACGCTCGGCCCTCTGTCGTCGGCGCAGGCGCTCGATGCGCTGCTTGGTCAAGTCGACGAGGCCGTTGACCATGGCGCGCGTGTTGATCGGAGGCGGGCGCATTCATGCAGCCGATTCTCTTGACCAACGCTACCAACCCGACGTTCAAAAAGGAGCTCTTCGGACCGGTCGCACTGTTCTTTCGCGTCGCCGACGAGGACGCTGCCGTGGCGCTGGCCAACGATTCCCGTTCGGGCTCGGCGACTCCGTGTTCACGCATGACACCGAGCGCGGAAAGCGTATTGCGCGACGCATTAAGACTGGCATGGTCTTCATCAACTCGAGCGCGGTGTCGTCGCCCGAAATGCCCTTCGGCGGCGTGAAAAATTCGGGCTATGGGCGCGAACTCTCTGGCGCGGGCATCCAGGAGTTCGTCAACAAGAAGCTGATCCGGGTGAACTGAGTACCGTCTTCTTTGGCGCGCCGGTACCCATAGACAGGCAAGTCGTCCTGAATGCTCTCAATCAACTCGGTAACCCTGGCATCGCGCAGACTCTCGTATGCTGCCGTCGAGCGGCAGTAGAAGGTGCTGCATGGCAGATCGATCATTTAGCACCCCCTTCGGAGGGGTGCAGGCCTTGGGCCGGTTCCGCTGAATGGGCGCATCGGCTACAAGATCAGCAAGTCGGCCCGCGTCGAGCTGCAGGGCTTCAATCTGACCAACCGCAAGGACTCGGCCATCGCGACTATTACTACCCGTCGCGCCTGCCGGGGAGGCGACGGCCGTGAACGACATCCATTTTCATCCGATCGAGCCGCGGTCCTTCCGGGTTAACGTCACGCTGAATTTCAATTGAGCAATTCCTCGAAGAGCCGATGACGCGGGGACGCGGTGTCTCCCGCCGCAGATCGACTGCACGCATCGCTTGACCGCGGCCCAGGGGGCCGACGGCTTTCATACGGTTTTCATACACAAGGATCACGATCACCCCTCTTCACTACGAATCAAGCCATGCCATTGTCATCCGATCCATCTCACGTGAACATCCGGGGGCGTTGGACCTGTGCCGGCCTGACAGCCGCCGTCGGCCTGCTTGCCTCCTGCGGTGGCGGTGGCGGCAGCGACTCCGTTGCAATTCCCGCGGACCCGCAAGTCAAATCCGCGTGGGTGGAAATGGGCGCCAACGCACAAACCCTCGTGCGCGCCGTGACCGCCGCCACGTCCTGCCCGACGATCATGATCGACGGCAATGCGAAAGCGATGGGCTTGCGCGCCGCGGCCGGGACTGCTGCGTTGCGTGCCACCGCCAGCGATCCTGCCGATTCGAAGCCTTCGGCCTTCCCGGTCACCACCTGCGAGACCATCGTGCCCAACGGCGCCCAGGCAGTTTGGGTCGCGGGTCGTGCGTTGCCGCTTCCCAAGGCCCAGCCGAACCGCATCGTCGTGCTGGCCGATACGGGATGCCGCATGAAGAAGGCCGACAACGCGTTCCAGGCCTGCAACGACGGCAATGCCTGGCCTTTCGCGACCATTGCCGCCACCGCGGCGGCCATGAAGCCCGACCTGGTGATGCACATTGGCGACCTGCACTACCGTGAGAATGCCTGCCCGTCCGACGTGCAGGGCTGCAAGGACAGCCCGTGGGGCTACGGCTGGGACACCTGGGAAGCCGACGTGTTCAAGCCGGCGGCACCGCTGCTGGCGGCTGCGCCCTGGGTGATGGTGCGCGGCAACCATGAAGAATGCGCCCGCGCCGGCCAGGGCTGGGCCCGTTTCATGGATGTGCGACCCTATGACACCGCGCACAGCTGCGACCTGCCCGCCAATGACAATGTCGCGAACTTTGCCGATCCGTACGCGGTGGCGCTGGGCAGTGATTCGCAATTGATCGTGTTCGATTCCGCCAAGGCCGGCACCGCCGCGTTCGGACCGACAGACTTTAAGTTTCCGATCTATCAGCAGCAATTCCGCAGCGTCGCCACGCTTGCGGCCGATCCGTCCAAAACCACCCTGTTCGCCAACCACCATCCGATCCTGGCCTTCGCGCCGATCGCGGGCGGGCCGCCTGCGCCCGGCAACAAGGGCCTCCAGGCGGTGATGTCCACCCTCAACCCCGTGGCCTACTACCCGCCCGGGGTCCAGGTCGCGCTGCACGGCCATGTGCATGACTTCCAGGCGATCAACTTCAGCAGCGCGCACCCGGCCACGTTCGTCACCGGCAACGGGGGCGACAATGTCGACGTGAACCTGCCGGACCCGCTGCCGCCTGACATGACGCCGGCGCCCGGCGCCGTGGTGGAGCGCATCAGCCACGCCAATACCTTCGGCTTCATGGTCATGGACCGCGAAGCCGGACGGTGGCTCTACAAGGCCTACACCCGCGACGGCAAGCTGCTCACCACCTGCACGCAGAGCGGCCCGAAGATCAATTGCGACCGCAGCGGATTCCTGGCCCCTTGAAGTTCGCGACAGCGGGGTTGACCGTGGCGCTCGCTGCCATTGCCGCCGCGGTCGCTTCCGGCCTCCTCTTCGAAGCCCGCCGCCCCGCAGCGTTGACGGTACCAAGCCTCCCCGAAGCAACGCTTTCGGTGCGGGGAATCCCCGCCCCCCCTGCGGGAGGGGTGGCCTGCACCCAGGAGTCGCAGCTGCGGGTCGGGGACACGCCGCAGTGGCGCGCCATCGTCCCTGCGAACCGTCCGCAGCCCGTGCCGTCGCCGGCATTGGCAGCGCTTGGGCGGCAACTGTTCATGGATGCGCGCCTGTCGCAACCGCGCGGCACCAGCTGCGCCAGTTGCCACGCCCCTGCGCAGGGCTTCAGCAGCGCCAACGGTGCGACCCATGGCACGGCGCGGGGCAGCATGCCGGGCCGAACCGGGCCGCGCAATCCGCCATCGCTGACGTACGTGCGCTACGTGCCGCCGCTTTATTTCTACCAGGACGACGACGCCCAGGCGCCGGCGCCTTTCGGCGGGCTGAACCTGGACGGCAGCGCCGATACCCTGGCCGCCCAGGCGCGCGGGCCGCTGCTCGCCCGCCACGAAATGAACCTAGGCAGCGACCGTGCGGTGGCCCGGCGGCTTCGCGATACCGGCTACCGGGAGGCTTTCGAAAAGTTGTTCGGCGTCGGCGTCCTGGGCCATCCGCGCCGCGCGACAGAAGCGCTGGGCGAAAGCCTGCAGGCCTACCTACAAAGCGCGGAGTTGGCGCCCTTCGACTCGCGCTTTGACGACATGCTGCGGGGCCACGACACCCTGACGTCCCAGGAAAAACGCGGCCTCGCGGTGTTTCGCAATCCCGACCAGGGCAACTGTGCGTCGTGCCACAGCGTGAACGCCACCTCCACCGATCCGGCCCGCTCGCTGTTCACCGACTTCGGCTACGAAGCGCTCGGAGTGCCCCGCAACCGCAGACTCGCCGCCAATGCCCGCGCCGACGCATTCGATTTGGGACTGTGCCGCACGGCCCGCGAGCGTCATTGGCCCGAGGCGCAATCCTGGTGCGGCTACTTTCGCACGCCGAGCCTGCGCAACGTCGCGCTGCGCCAGCACCTGATGCACAACGGTGACTTCGATTCACTGCGCGACGTGGTGCGCTTCTACGCGACCCGCTCGACGCGACCGCAGGACTGGTATCCGCCTGGCACCCCCTTCGACGACCTGCCGCCCGAGCTGCACGGCAACGTCAACGTGGTTGCCACCCCGCTCAACCGCCGGGCTGGGACCAGCCCCGCAATGAGCGATGAAGACATCGATGCGGTCGTCGCCTTTTTGAAAACGCTGACGGACCGGCGCTACCTGGTGCGTTGAGGCACTGAGGCGTCGACACAATGATCAAGGCGTGGCTTTGCTGCTTCGAAATCGTGAAAGTGTCTGGCAGTGCCGTGACGCCCGCCGGTCTGGCGGCAGTACCGTCAGAATTCCCCTCTTTTTGACGTTGCCAGCCACACTCAAGCACGGCACGTAGGGGAGCGAATGTTCGGGGTCCAGCCGCTGCCACCGAAGCGCTACAGCGGCGTGGGACGCCCTCCTGTAGTGCCTCGGCGCACTGCCACTCTCCAGCCCATGAGTGTCAAGGCATTGGCGATGTCATTGGCGCCAGAGGCGTTCCAGATCATCACTTGGCGCGAGGGCACCAATGCACCGCTGAGTGGCCGCTTCGCGGCCGTTCGGGTGCGCCACGCTGGCGGCAACGTCGGCAAGGCACGCTTGTGTCCCGAGCAGTGGCTGCTCATCGAGTGGCCGGCTCATGAGGCCGAGCCGAGCAAGTACTTCCTTTCCACGCCATACCCGAGGACATCGCCATCGACGAACTCGTCAGCATTGCCCACCAGCGCTCGCGCATCGAGCGCGCCTGGCAGGATCTGAAGCAGGACTTTGGCCTCAGCCACTACGAGGGCCGAGGTTGGCGGGGCTTCCATCACCATGCCGCCTTGAGCATCGCGGCCTACGGGTTCCTGATGGCTGAACGCCTCGTCGCCGACAAGTCTGTCGGCGGTAAAAAAACTTCATCGAACGCCAGGTGCCTGCCCTTCCCAAGGATTACATCCCTCCGCGGCAGTCCTGCGCGCGCAGCGCCATGTGGCGACCTCGATCACGAGCCTGCGTCAGCAGCTGAGCTACCAGCTGATCGCTCGTTTGGGACAGTGCCCCTACTGCGGCAGGGCAAGCACAAGGCGTCTCTTGTGACACAGTAAGATTAACAGGCCTGGGCTTTCATGGCCGGTCTACCTGCACCAAAAGGCCTCGGCCGCCGACTCTCCACGCGCTTCATGTCCCATTCATCAATGAGGGCAAGAGATCGGCTT
>JAQGLP010000469.1 GCA_028292835.1 Variovorax sp. | reverse complement strand
CGCCGTGCGCCTCGTGGTGGTGGGCGGCGAGCCGCTCGACGGACCGCGCTACATCACCTGGAATTTCGTCTCGAGCCGGCGCGAACGCATCCTGGAGGCCGGCGCCGACTGGGCCGCGCAACGCATGGGCCAGGTGCCCGGCGAGACCGAATTCATCCCGCTGCCGGGCAAGCCATTCGGCGTGCAGGAGCCCGACACCGGCAGCACGCCGCTATAGGGCCGTGTTCGGAGGCAACGCTGTCTTCATCAAGAGAAAACAGCCAGGAGCGCCCGTTCTGTCTAAGGATGGCGCTCACTTTTTGATAGCAAAATCCGGATCTTCCGGCGCTCGTGCGCTGGCGTAGCCGCCGCTGGCGCTCAGGTCGGGCGCGAGCGTGCGGCGGCCGTCGAACACGAAGCAGTCGCCGCGGTAGTGCGCGCCGCCGACGTGCTCGAAGTACTTCAGGATGCCGCCTTCGAGCTGCAGCACGTCGGCCACGCCGAGTTCGCGCATCAGGATGGCCGCCTTCTCGCAGCGGATGCCACCGGTGCAAAAGCTCACTACGGTCTTGCCCGCGAGTTGGTCACGGTGGTCGCGCACCGCCTGCGGAAACTGCGTGAACCGGTCGATGCGCCAGTCGATGGCGCCTTCGAACGTGCCGTGGTCGACCTCGAAGGCATTGCGGGTGTCGAGCAGGGCGATCGGCTGTCCGGCGTCGTCATGCCCCTGGTCGAGCCAGCGCTTGAGCGTGGGAGCATCGACGCCAGGCGCACGGCCCGCCGCGGGCTGGATGGCCGGGTGGTCCATGCGGATGATCTCGCGCTTGACCTTCACCAGCATGCGGCGAAACGGCTGCGCTGCGGACCAGCTTTCCTTGGTTTCGAGCGCGGCGAAGCGCGCATCGGCGCGCAGGGTGTCGACGAAGCTGCGGACCTCCGGGGCCGCCCCGGCCAGGAACAGGTTGATGCCTTCGGGCGCCAGCAGCACCGTGCCTTTGAGTTCTCGCTCCAGGGCGCGGGCCAGCAACGCGGTACGCAGCGCCTGCGGATCGTCGATGGCGGTGAAAAGATAGGCGGCGATGTTGAGGATGGGCAGCACCGGGCGATTGTAGAAGTGCGCCTTTGCATCGAAGGGAACGCTTTTTTGTGCGCATTGAGCGCCGATCTCGCGCCCTGCGACGGCACAGGGCCCGGGCTGGCTGGACCGCGCCCGGGGCCGGCTCGGCGGCACGCGACTAGCATGGGCCGTCGCGCCGAATCGCCTGGCGACCTGCTTCGCATGAAAAACCCCCCATGAGCATCCGCATTTCCGTTTCCGAGGCCATCGGACTGGTCGAGCGCCTGTTGCACCGCCAGCAGTTGCCGCAGGACATCGCGCGCGATGTGGCCGAGCACCTGGTCGAGTCCGACCGCGTGGGCTATGCGAGCCATGGCATGTCCATCCTGCCGGGCTACCGCCGCGCGCTCGCCGCAGGCCACGTGGTCGCGGCGGCGCGGCCCACCCTGTTGACCGACAGCGGCACCCTGCAGTCCTGGCATGGCCACCATGGCTTCGGGCAGCACGGCGGCAAGCAGGCGTTTGCCTCGGTCATCGAGGCAGCAAGTCGCCATGGGCATTGCGTGATGACGCTGCGCGACAGTCACCACCTGGGCCGCATGGGCCATTACGGCGAGCAGGTCGCGGCGGCGGGCCTCGTGCTGGTGGCTTTCACCAACGTCATCAACCGGGCGCCGATGGTGGCGCCCTTCGGCGGCGCCGAGGCGCGCATGACCACCAACCCGCTGTGCTTCGCCAGCCCGTTGCCGGGCGGCCGGGCGCCCCTCATCGTGGACATGGCGACCAGCACCATCGCGCTCAACAAGGCGCGCGTGCTGGCCGACAGCGGCGAGCCGGCCCCCGAGGGCGCGTTGATCGATGCCCAGGGCCATGCCACGACCGATCCGGCGGTGATGTTCGCCGATCCCCCGGGGGCGTTGCTGCCCTTCGGCGGCCACAAGGGCTGCGCGCTGGGCGTCGTGGCCGAACTGCTGGCCGGCGTGCTCTCGGGCGGCGGCACCATCCAGCCGGAGAATCCGCGCGGCGGCCTGGCGACCAACAACCTGTTCGCGCTGGTGTTCGATCCGGCTCGGGGCGGCGCTGCGGCTTGGCAGGCGCATGAAACCAGCGCCTTCATCGACTACCTGCTGTCATGCCCGCCGCAGCCGGGCGGCGAGGGCGTGCAGTACCCGGGCCAGTACGAGGCGAACAACCGGGCGCGCCATGCAACGCACATCGAACCCGGCGAGAGCACCTGGAAGTCGCTGCTGGCGCTGGCGGCCGAGCTGGACATGGAGGTGGGCCTGCAGGCGGGCGGCTAGCAGGGGCCGCCGAGGCCAGCCCACCGGCGCGGCTTTCTACAATGGCGCGATGTTTGTCCACCTGCGTCTGCACACCGAATTTTCCGTCGTCGACGGCACCAACCGCATCGACGAGGTGGTCAAGGCCGCCGCCGCCGACGGGCAGCCGGCCCTGGCGATCACCGACCTCAACAACCTGTTCGGCGCGGTCAAGTTCTACAAGGAAGCGCGTGGCAAGGGCGTCAAGCCGCTGCTGGGCGCGGAGGTTCATCTCGAAGGACTGGGCGCGGAACCCGCCGCGCTCACGCGCATCGTGCTGCTGGTGCAGAACCAGCAGGGCTACCTGCACCTGTCGGAGCTGCTGGCGCGCGCCTGGACGCAGAACGTCGGCCGCGGCCAGGCGCAGGCGGCCATCAAGCTGGCCTGGCTGGAGGAGTTGGGCGGCGGGCTGATCGCGCTGTCGGGCGCGCAGGCCGGGCCGCTCGGCGCGCCGCTGCTGCAGGGCAACCACGAACGCGCGAGGGAAGTCGCACTGCGGCTCGCCCGGCTGTTCCCGCAGCGCTTCTACATCGAACTGCAGCGCGCCGGCCGGCCCGACGACGAGCCGCACGTGGTGGCCGCCGTGCAGCTCGCGGCGCGGCTCGGCCTGCCCGCGGTCGCGACGCACCCGGTGCAGTTCGCCACTGCCGACGACTACGAGGCCCACGAGGCGCGCGTCTGCATCTCCGAAGGCGAGATCCTCGGCAACCAGCGCCGCGTGCGGCGCTTCACGCGCGACCAGTATTTCAAGTCGGGCGCCGAGATAGCGCGGCTCTTCGCCGACGTGCCGAGCGCGCTGGCCAACACGGTCGAGATCGCCCGGCGCTGCAGCCTGACGCTCACCTTGGGCAAGCCGCAGTTGCCGGACTTCCCGACGCCCGAGGTCGACGGCGCGCGCATGCCGATCGCCGAGTACTTCCGCGTGGCGTCGTTCGAGGGTCTGGAGGAGCGCCTCGCGCACCTGTACCCCGACGCGGCCAAGCGCGACGCCGAGCGCCCGCGCTACGTGGAACGGCTCGAGTTCGAGATCAACACGATCCTGAAGATGGGCTTCCCCGGCTACTTCCTGATCGTGGGCGATTTCATCAACTGGGCCAAGAAGAACGGCTGCCCGGTGGGTCCCGGACGGGGCTCCGGCGCCGGCTCGCTGGTGGCGTACGCGCTGAAGATCACCGACCTCGACCCGCTCGAATTCAACCTGCTGTTCGAGCGCTTCCTGAATCCCGAGCGGGTCTCGATGCCCGACTTCGACATCGACTTCTGCCAGAGCAACCGCGACCGGGTGATCGACTACGTGAAGGACAAGTACGGTCGCGACGCCGTCAGCCAGATCGTCACCTTCGGCACCATGGCCGCGCGCGCGGCCATCCGCGACGTGGGCCGCGTGCTCGACATGAGCTACATGTTCTGCGACGGCATCAGCAAGCTGATCCCGAACAAGCCCGGCCAGCCAGTCACGCTCCAGTACCCGCCCCGGCCCAAGCCTGAGGGCGACAAGAACAACTACGCGATCGAGATGGAGCCGCAGCTGGCGGCGCGCATCGAGCGCGAGGAGGAGGTGCGCATGCTGGTCGAACTGGCGCAAAAGCTCGAAGGCATGACGCGCAACGTCGGCATGCATGCGGGCGGCGTGCTGATCGCGCCGGGCAAGCTGACCGACTTCTGCCCGCTCTACCAGCAGCCCGGCAGCAACTCGGCCGTGAGCCAGTACGACAAGGACGACGTGGAGGCGGTCGGCCTGGTCAAGTTCGACTTTTTGGGGCTGGCCACGCTCACGATCCTGGAGATCGCCAAGGAATTCATCGTCCGGCGCCACAAGGGCCAGGAGAACTTCGCCTACGAGAACATCCGGCTCGACGATCCGCGCACCTACCGGCTCTTCTCCGAGGGCAAGACCGAGGCCGTGTTCCAGTTTGAATCGCGCGGCATGCAGGGCATGCTGAAGGACGCGCGGCCCACGCGCCTGGAAGACCTGATCGCGCTCAACGCCCTCTACCGCCCCGGCCCGATGGACCTGATCCCGAGCTTCGTCGCGCGCAAGCACGGGCGCGAGCCGGTCGAGTACCCGCACCCGCTGGTGGCCGAGATGCTCAGCGAGACCTACGGGATCATGGTCTACCAGGAGCAGGTCATGCAGACCGCGCAGATCCTGGGCGGCTACTCGCTCGGCGGCGCCGACCTGCTGCGCCGCGCCATGGGCAAGAAGAAGGCCGAGGAGATGGCCGAGCACCGCGAGATCTTCAGAAAGGGCGCGGCCAGGAACGGCATCGTCCAGGAAAAGGCCGACGAGATCTTCGACCTGATGGAGAAGTTCGCGGGCTACGGCTTCAACAAGTCGCACGCCGCCGCCTACTCGCTGCTGGCCTACCACACCGGCTGGCTGAAGGTGCACTACACGGCCGAGTTCTTCTGCGCCAACATGACGGTGGAGATGGACGACACCGACAAGCTCCGGGTGCTGTTCCAGGACGCGGTCAAGAATTTCGGCATGACCTTCGAGCCGCCGGACGTCAACCTCGGGCAGTACCGCTTCGAGCCGGTCTCGGACAAGGTGATCCGCTACGGCCTGGGTGCCATCAAGGGCACCGGCCAGCTCGCCATCGAGGCCATCGTCGCGGCGCGCGAAGGCCGGGGCGAAGGCCCGTCCGGCAGCGAGCGCGGGCCGTTCAAGAGCCTGTTCGACTTCTGCGTGCGGGTCGACCGCACCCGTATCAACAAGCGCACCGTCGAGGCGCTGATCAGGGCCGGCGCCTTCGATGCGCTGCACCCGAACCGCGCGGCGCTGAGCGCCTCGCTCGACACGGCATTCGAATTCGGCAGCGCGGCGGCGGCCAACGCCAACCAGGGCGGCCTGTTCGACATGGGCGACGATGCGCACGGCTCCAGCACGCAGGAGCCGGAACTGGCGGCGGTGGCGCCCTGGGGCGTCAAGGAGCGCCTGACGCTGGAGAAGACCGCCATCGGCTTCTACCTCTCGGGTCACCTGTTCGACGAGGTGGCGCACGAGGTGCGGCGCTTCGCCAAGCGCGAGATCGGCGACTTGCCGGAAAGCCGTGAGCCGCAGGTGATCGCCGGCATCGTGAGCGGAATGCGCGTCATCAACGGGCAGCGCGGCCGCATCGCGCTGTTCGTGCTCGACGACAAGACCGACACCATTGAGGCCACCGCCGACGAGGCCGTGATGAACGCCAACCGCCATACGCTGAAGGACGACGAACTGGTGATCGTCAGCGGTCGGCTGCAGCCCGGGCGCGGCGGCTTCGAGGCCCGCTTCGTGGTGCAGCAGGTCTGGGACCTGGCGGCGGCGCGCTGCCGTTTCGGCAAGTTCCTGCGCGTTGCGGTCAACGGCAAGGCACCCGATATCGCACGGATGGTCAAGGAGTTCCCGCCACGCGTCGAGCCGAGCGAGCAGGGCGAACTGGTGCGCGGGCTGCCGGTGCGCCTGTCGCTGGCGCGCGGCGGGGCGCGCGTGGAGCTGCAGCTCGGCGAGCAGGCCAAGTTCTTCCCGACCGACGCCGCACTGGCCAGCTGGATGGCGCAGGCCGAGGCCGGCAAGGCGGCCATCGTCTACGACTGAGTCTTGAAGCGAAAGCACCGCCGGGCCCTGCGTCCGGCGGGCACCGGCAGCTATCGAAATCGTCGCGTCAGCGCTTCGGCCTGAGCTCGACGATCAGCGCGGTCGGCACGCGCCCGTCGATGTCGCGCGGCAGCTTTTCGGTCTTTTGCAGGGCGCGCAAGGCGGCCTCGTCCCAGGCTGCCAGCCCGCTGGATTTCACCAGCCTGGGCGTGCCGACGATGGTGCCGTCGGGCGCCAGCTTCACGTTGAATTCGGCGCCGGGATTGCCGCTGACCAGGTCGGCATCGGGGAACACGACGTTCGGACGCACCGCGGCGGCGACCTTGCCGCCGTAGCTGCCCGACGGGCCGGACGACTTGAGCGCCGAGCCCTTCGCGTCGTCGCTGCCGCTTGCGCCGGCAAGGCCTTGCAACCGCTTCAGGTTGGCCTGGCGGTCGGCCGCCGCGGCAGCCGCCTGCTGCTTGGCCGCGGCGTCGGCTTTCTGCTTCGCCTCCGCCTTGGCGGTGGCCTCGGCCTTTTGCCGGGCCGCCGCCGCTTCCTGTTTCTTCCTGGCCTCGGCCTGTTGCTGGGCCTCGGCCTGCCGGGCCTGCAGCTCCTGCTTTTTCTTGAGTTCGGCCTGCCGCTCCTCGACTTCCTCTTTTTTCCGTTCCTCTTCCTTTTTCCGCTTGTCCTCGGCCAGCTTGCGCTGCTGGTCCTTCTTGCGGTCGGCCTCTTCCTCGGCACGGCGCCGGGCTTCCAGTTCCTTC
>JAQGLP010000495.1 GCA_028292835.1 Variovorax sp. | reverse complement strand
TGCTGGTGCTGTGGCGCCCCAAGGCCGAAAAGGAGCGCGAGGTCGACGAGGACCGCATGCCCGGCCCGCGCGACGTCAAGGTGCTCAAGTACAGCAAGCGCGGCGGCCAGCGCCCCGAGATCAAGACGCTGCGCGTGCTCGGCAACCAGCGGCTGACGCAGGGCGGCATCGTCAAGCGCGCCAAGCCGAAGCCGAAGGTTTCCGAAAAGAAGCGCAACCAGGCCGGCTGAGCCATGGGAAGCGATGCCACGGGGCCTGCGCAACGCCACGTCATCTGCATCAAGTGGGGCACCAAGTACGGTCCGCACTACGTCAACAATCTGTATGCGATGGCGCGCCGCTACCTGGACGGCGACTTTCGCTTCGTCTGCCTGACCGACGACGCCCAGGGCATCCGCGCCGAGGTCGAATGCTTTCCGATCCCTCGGCTGGACATCCGGCCGGAAGCCGCCGGCGTCCCGGACCGGGCCTGGCGCAAGCTCACGACCTTCAGCCGCGACCTGACCGACGTGTACGGCCTGCACGGCACCGCGCTGTTCCTGGACCTGGACGTGGTGGTGGTGGGGCGGCTCGACGCGTTCTTCGAGCAGCCGGGCGAGGTCCTCATCATCAAGGACTATCGCCGCTCGTGGCGCGTGACCGGCAACTCGTCGGTCTACCGCTTCGAACTGGGCGCGCATCCGGACGTACTGGACCACTTTCGCGCGCATGAGGCGGCGCTGCGCGAGACCTTCCGCAACGAGCAAGCCTACCTCTCGGACTACCTGCACGGCCAGGGCCGGCTGGGCTACTGGCCGCGCGCCTGGTGCCCGAGCTTCAAGTACCACGGGATCCCGGTGTGGCCGACCAACTACTGGCGTGCGCCCTTCGTGCCCCGGGGAGCGCGCATCATGATCTTCCATGGCGAATGCAATCCGCCCGACGCGCTGGCCGGACGGCGCAACCGGCGCTTCCGCTACATCCGCCCGGCCCGCTGGGTGGCCGAGTACTGGCACGAATAGGCGACAGGCCCAGGCAGGGCCCAGGAGGGCTGGCGGTCCCGGGCCGACGGCAGGCTCAGGCGCCCTGCTCCGGTCCCGCGGGCGCGGAACCCTCGCGCGGCGGCGCGAGCAGCCGCCACAGCACCAGCGTGGCGCACAGCCACTGCCCCAGGTACATGGCGCTGCCGACGCCGTGCCACAACCGGAGGTTCTCACGCGCCACGATCCGGGGCGCCACGCCGAACTCGGCCAGCAACGCCAGCAGCAGGCCGAGCGCTATGAAAACGATAGCTGCCTGCACCCGGCTGGCGTGCGCCACGCCCTCTTTCGGCCGTGAAGACATCAGCAGCAGGAAGCAGCAGCCCACCGACACCCAGGTTTGCGCCGCGAACAGGCGGGCCGCCGTGGCACCGGCCATGGCCGGACTCGGCAGGTACCGAAACAGCAGCGGCACCACGAGCAGTCCGATCGTGCTCAGGCTGCCCCACCAGAGGGCGGCGACCAGGCCCGGCCAGCGCGCGGCGGCGGCCGGGTTCATCGGAGAAGCCTTCCAGGTTCCGGCGCGGACTGGCCGGCCCAGCGGAAGACGGCCTGGCAACGCATGGCCGCAGGCATCAGCGGTAACTCACGCCCACGATCTCGTAGCGCTTCAAGCCGCCGGGCGCCTGCACCTCGGCCGTGTCGCCCTCTTCCTTGCCGATCAGCGCGCGCGCGATCGGACTCGACACGTTGATCAGTCCCTGCTTCAGGTCGGCCTCGTCCTCGCCGACGATCTGGTAGGTGACGGCCTCGCCGCTGCTCTCCTCTTCCAGTTCGACGGTGGCGCCGAACACCACCTTGCCGTCGGCGTCGAGCGCGCTCGGGTCGATCACGAGGGCCGCCGAGAGCTTGCCCTCGATGTCCTGGATGCGGCCTTCGATGAAGCCCTGGCGGTCCTTGGCGGCCTCGTACTCGGCGTTTTCGCTCAGGTCGCCTTGGGCGCGCGCATCGGCGATGGCGTTGATGACCCAGGGGCGGTCGACGGTCTTCAGCCGGTGCAGCTCTTCCTTGAGCTTCTCCGAGCCGTTCTTGGTGATGGGGACGGTGGCCATGTTCTGCTTGCTCCAAAAAGCGAAACCGCCGAACGCTGCCGTCCGGCGGTGGTATTGAAAAATCGACTCAGACGAGTGTACGTCCGGTCAGCCGGCCCAGGATGGCGAGCGGGCTGGCGGAAGGGTCGTACTGCTTTTCGGGCGGCAGGTGCAGCGTCTGCTCCAGCATGTACTGGCCCGACATGACGGCGTGCGAGGTCTGATCCGAGAAGCAGACCCACACCGAACCGGCGGCGAACGGCACGCTCTGCTGCGGCGAGTTGCGCTGGTAGTCCAGGTCCGACTTCATGCCGTCGTGCAGCTGCAGCATCAGGTGGTCGTAGTCGCTGCGAAACGACTTGGTGACGCGCAACGCGCGCAAGCACCGGGCCTGCCAGCGCGCGTAGGGCTTGGCGCGCGGCAAGAAGCGCCTCGCGATGTCCTCGAACGGTTCCCCGACACGCCAGACGCGCGGCGCGCCCTCCGGATTGACGTTGGTGAACACGCGCAGGATGCGCTCGCCATAGTTGGGCCGCGACGGGAAGGCATCGATGTGCAGCCGCTTGTCGTCGGCGCGCCATGACTGCGCCCGCGTCTCGACCTGGACCGGCCGGAAGCTCGTCGGCGCCATGCGCAGCGCGGCGGTGTAGCGCGGCAGCAGCGAATGGATCAGCCGCTCGGCCTGCCCGC
>JAQGLP010000371.1 GCA_028292835.1 Variovorax sp. | reverse complement strand
CAATGGGGCGCGCTCGACTTCGCGGGCGGCACCGTGGTGCACATCAACGCCGCCGTGGCGGGCCTGGTCGGCGCCTTAGTGATCGGCAAGAGCATCGGCTACGGTCGCGAAGCCTACACGCCGCACTCGCTCACGCTCACCATGGTCGGCGCCTCGATGCTGTGGGTCGGCTGGTTCGGCTTCAACGCAGGCTCCGCGCTGGAAGCCGGCACCAGCGCCGTGCTGGCCTTCATGAACACGTTCTCGGCGACCGCCGCCGCCGTGCTGGCTTGGTGCCTGGGCGAGGCGATGATGCGCGGCAAGGCCTCCATGCTGGGCGCCGCGTCGGGCGCCGTCGCCGGGCTGGTGGCGATCACGCCGGCGGCCGGCAACGTCGGCCTGATGGGCGCGCTCGTGATCGGCCTGGCCGCGGGCTTCGCTTGCCTGTGGGGGGTCAACGGCCTGAAGAAGCTGCTCGGCGCGGACGACTCGCTCGACGTCTTCGGCGTGCACGGCGTGGGCGGCATCGTCGGGGCGCTGCTGACCGGCGTCTTCAACACCCAGGCGCTTGGCGGCCCCGGCTTGGTGAGCGACTGGGTCACGGCCGCCGCCACCTCCAACGGCATCGGCGCGCAGCTCTGGATCCAGTTGAAGGCCGTGCTGCTGACCATCGTGTGGTCGGGCGTGGTGTCTTTCGTGGCCTACAAGATCGTCGATCTCACCATCGGGCTGCGGGTGACGGAGGAAGAGGAGCGCGAAGGCCTCGACATCTCCTCGCACGGCGAGACCGCCTACAACCGTTGACCGGGAGGGGCCCGCGCGGCCCCGGCTTCAAGGGACCGGACCGGGCAGGTGCCGGTCCCTCTTTTTTTCCGTTGGCCCGCCCGGGTTCTGTCCGGGCAGGCGTGCCGCGGGTGGAGCGTGCGCGGGCCGCCGCGCCGCCGCACAATCGCACCATGTGGCAGACCCTGACGACGACTTTCAGCGAACTCGGCGAATCGCCGTTCTGGCACACGCACGAGCGCTCGCTGTACTGGCTCGACATCCCGGGACGCGCCCTGCTGCGCACGCGGGGCGACATCGGTTCGGCGCCCGCCGTGGAACGCTGGGCCATGCCGAGCGAGCCCGGCTGCATGGCGCCGGCGCGCCGGGGCGGCCTGGTGGTCGCGCTGCGCGACGGCATCTACCGGGCGCAGGAGTGGGGCGGTGAGTTGCGGCCGCTGGTGCGCTTCGGGCACGACGTGCGCACGACCCGTGCCAACGACGGCAAGTGCGACCCTCTCGGCCGCTTCTGGGTCGGCACGCTGTACGAGCCGAAGGGCCAGCGCGTCGCCGCGCTCTACTGCCTGGACGCGCGTGGCGGCGGCGTCCCCATCATGACGCGCATGGCCGGCGAGGTGGTCACGGCCAACGGCCTGGCCTTCGCGCCCGACCGCCGCACCCTCTACTGGGCCGACACCGCCGCGCACGCGGTGCACGCCTGGGACTGGGAGGCCGAGGCCAACCGGCTGGAGCGGCGGCGCGAGTTCCAGCGCTTCGACTACAAGCCCGTGGGCTGGACCCCCACCTGCGGCGTGGCGTACGAAGGGCGCCCGGACGGCGCGGCGATCGACGCGCAGGGCCGCTACTGGGTGGCGATGTACGAGGGCGCCCAACTGCTGTGCTTCGCGCCCACGGGCGAGCGGCTCGTGTCGCTGCCCGTGCCCGCGCAGTGCCCGACCATGCCCTGCTTCGGCGGCGATGACCTGCGCACGCTGTTCGTGACCACCGCGCGCGAGGGCCGGCCGGCGGTCGAGCTGGAGCGCCTGCCGGCCTCGGGCGCGGTGCTGTCCACCCGGGTCGAGACCCCAGGCCTGCCGGTCGCCTTCTTCGAGGACTGACATGGCAGGCAGGCCGGCGCCATGCGCCAGCGCCAGCCCGTCCTGATGAAGCCGGCCCGATCGCACACGCGCTCGCGCCGCGGTCCGACCCGGCCAGGCCGCCCGGCGCGCCAGCATGTCGCCCCTTCAGCCAAAAAAGAGGTTTCACCATGCGCATCCTGTCTCCTTTCCTGCGGCGTGGTCTCGTCGCCGGGGCCTGCGTGGCCACGGCCTTCGCGGTGCACGCGCAGGCGTCCCCGGCCGGCGCGCTGCCGCCGATGAAGGGCGAGGGCGCGGCGCGCTACGTATGTGGCGGTGTCGGCCTCGACGAATCGACCGCCCTGCGCGCGGCCATGAAGGATCATCCGCTGTCGCTGCTGCTGGCGCGCTCGGACGGTGCCTACCTTGCTAACGTCGATGTGGTGATCAAGAACGCCAAGGGCGACCCGGCGCTCGCGCTGCAGGCCGACGGGCCGGTCTGCCTGATCGACCTGCCGCCCGGGCGCTACACGGTCGAGGCCAGCGCGCGCGACACCACCAAGCGCCAGAGCGTGACCGTCGGTCGCGGTGCGAAGACGGTCGATTTCCGGTTTTGACGGGGCAGCCGGCTTGCTATTGAAAAGATAGCTGCCGACCCAAGCAAGCTGGGCGCCGGCAACAATTCCGGCGTTGAAGCGGTCGCTTCAGGCCGCCAGCGCCGCCTCGATGTCGTGCGCCATGGAGGCCGGCTTCTCCAGCGGGGCGTAGCGCCTGATCACCCGGCCGTCGCGCCCGACCAGGAACTTGGTGAAATTCCACTTGATCGCCGTGCTGCCCAGCAGGCCCGGCTTTTCCTTGGTCAGCCACTGATAGAGGGGCGCCGCGTTGCTGCCGTTGACCTCGACCTTGGCCATCATCGGAAAGCCCACGCCGTAGTTCCGGGTGCAAAAGGCGCCGATCTCCTCGTTGCTGCCCGGGTCCTGCGCGCCGAACTGGTTCGACGGAAAGCCCAGCACCACCAGGCCCCGCGCGGCGTAGGCCTCGTGCAGCGCCTGCAGCCCAGCGAACTGCGGCGTGAAACCGCACTGGCTGGCGGTGTTGACGATCAGCAGCACCTGGCCGCGGTAGTCGCCGAGCGACACGGCGGCGCCGTCGATGCGCCGCGCCTCGAAGTCATACACGTTGGTCATGGCCGTTCCTTCATGAAGCGGGGTCGGGCTTGCATCGTAGCCGGCTCTTGCGCCAGGACGCATGGCACGGCGACCCGGCGGGCCGGGCGTCTCAGGCGTGCGAAGGCGCGGGCGCTCCGGGCGACGGGGCGAGCGCCGACCAGACCGCCGCCGCCACGATCAGCGCGCCGCCCAGCCAGATGCGCGTGCCCAGCACGGCGGCGCCCAGCGCCACCGACGAGGCGCTGGCGAACAGCACCTCCGAGAGCATGATGACCGAGATCACGCTGGCCGACAGGCGCACCGCCGCGTACTGCAGGCACACGTTGGCCAGGATGAAGCCGCAGCCCAACAGGGCGGCCCAGCCGGCCCA
>JAQGLP010000367.1 GCA_028292835.1 Variovorax sp. | reverse complement strand
GGCGTAGTGCGTGATCGCGCGGAAGATCGGGAAGTACGTCACCGCCGCGAGCGCGAGGCCCGCCATGATGATCGGCTTGCGGCCGATCCGGTCGCTCAGGATGCCGAACACGAGGAAGAACGGCGTGCCGAGCAGCAGCGCGGCGGCGATCAGCAGGTTGGCGGTGGTGAGGTCGACCTTGAGCTGCTGCGTGAGGAAGAACTGCGTATAAAACTGGCCCGTGTACCAGACCACGGCCTGGCCGGCGGTCAGGCCGAGCAACGCCAGGATCACGATGCGCAGGTTCTTCCACTCGCCGAAGGATTCGGCCAGTGGCGCCTTCGAGGTCTTGCCCTCGGCCTTCATCTTCTGGAAGGCGGGCGATTCCGACAGCGAGAGGCGAATCCACACCGAAATGCCGAGCAGCACGATCGACACCAGGAAAGGGATGCGCCAGGCCCAGGCGCCGAAGGCGTCCTCGCCGAACGCGGTGCGCACGCCCAGGATGACCAGCAGGCTCAGGAACAGGCCGAGCGTGGCGGTGGTCTGGATCCACGAGGTGTAGGCGCCCCGCTTGCCGTGTGGCGCGTGCTCGGCCACGTAAGTGGCCGCGCCGCCGTACTCGCCGCCGAGCGCCAGGCCCTGCAGCATGCGCAGCGCGATCAGGATGACCGGCGCCGCCACGCCGATGGTCGCGTAGCTGGGCAGCAGGCCGACGATGAAGGTCGACGGGCCCATGATCAGGATGGTGACCAGGAAGGTGTATTTGCGCCCGATCATGTCGCCCAGCCGGCCGAACACGATGGCGCCAAACGGCCGCACCAGGAAGCCCGCTGCGAACGTCAGCAGCGCGAAGATGAAGGCCGCGCTCGGGTCCAGCCCGCTGAAGAACTGCTTGGCGATGATCGCCGCCAGCGAACCGTAGAGATAGAAGTCGTACCACTCGAACACGGTGCCGAGCGAGGACGCGAAGATGACCTTGCGCTCCTCCGGCGTCATGGGTCTGGAGGCGGCTCCGAGAGGCCGTGAGGACGTTGCCGTTGTTGTCATTCTTGTCTCCATCAAATATTTGTAACTGCGGGTACGTCACTACCCGCGTCCACTATCTGATGCATGACTGACCGGAATCTGACGCTTGCCTGACGAAAACTGACGAGAGGCTGAAGCGAGCCTGACGAATTAAGTGCTAACCCTTGGGCAGGATTTTTCAATGCGAAACGCGGTGCTTTTCCCCTTCCGCGTCGCGTCGCTTGAACGTGCGGGACGAAGGCGCCCGGCGGCGGAATTCGTCGGAGAGCGGGGCTGGAACGCTGTCCCTCCCGGGCCGCGTAAGCGCTCGGTCAGCCCGGATTGCAGAATGAAAAAACGGTTCTCCTGCCACACGGTGCAGGCCGCGTTCCATCCGACTTCATCCTCGAGGAGACAAACATGATCGACCCGGTCGTGGACAAGATCCAGCGCAATCCCAAATACCTGGCGTTGCGACGCAAGCGCAACCGCATCGGCATCACGCTGACGGTGCTGATGCTGCTCGTCTATTACGGCTACATCGCGCTGATCGCGTTCGACAAGCCTTTTCTCGCCCGGCCGATAGGCACGGGCGCCACCACGCTGGGCATCCCGATCGGCCTCGGCGTGATCGTTTTCACGATCGTGATCACGGGCATCTACGTGCGTCGCGCCAACGGCGAATTCGACACGCTCACCCAGGAAATCCTGAAGGAAGCCTCCAAATGAACGCCCGCAACAATCTCCTGGCGCTGGCCGGGCTGCTGGGCGCCGCGGGTGGCGCCCGGGCCGCCGGCGCCGATCTCGGTCAGGTGGCCAAGCAGCCGACCAACTGGATCGCCATCGCGATGTTCCTGGGCTTCGTGCTGCTGACGCTCTGGATCACCAAGCGGGCCGCCGCCAAGACCAAGTCCGCCTCCGACTTCTACACCGCCGGCGGCGGCATCACCGGGTTCCAGAACGGCCTGGCGATCGCCGGCGACTATATGTCGGCGGCGTCCTTCCTGGGCATTTCGGCGGCGGTCATGGCCACCGGCTACGACGGCCTGATCTACTCGATCGGGTTCCTGGTGGGCTGGCCGATCATCACCTTCCTGATGGCCGAGCGGCTGCGCAACCTGGGCAAGTTCACCTTCGCCGACGTGGCGGGCTACCGCTTCCAGCCGGGCCCCATCCGCGCCTTCGCCGCCTCGGGCACGCTGGTGGTGGTGGCGTTCTATCTGATCGCGCAGATGGTCGGCGCGGGCCAGCTCATCAAGCTGCTGTTCGGCCTGGACTACTGGGTGGCGGTGGTCATCGTGGGGGCGCTGATGATGGTGTATGTGCTGTTCGGCGGCATGACCGCGACCACCTGGGTGCAGATCATCAAGGCCTGCCTGCTGCTGGCCGGGGTGACCTTCATGGCCATCATGGTGCTGGCGCAGTTCGGCTTCAGCCCCGAGGCCCTGTTCGCCAAGTCGGTGCAGGTGCGCTCGCAGATCGCGGCCAACGGCGGCAAGAGTCCGGCCGAGGCGCTGTCCATCGGCCGCAGCATCATGGGCCCGGGGGGCTTCGTGAAGGACCCGATCTCCGCCATCTCCTTCGGCATCGCACTCATGTTCGGCACGGCGGGGTTGCCGCACATCCTGATGCGCTTCTTCACCGTGCCCGACGCCAAGCAGGCGCGCGCGTCGGTGTTCTGGGCCACCACGTGGATCGGCTACTTCTACCTGCTGATCTTCATCATCGGCTTCGGCGCGATCACGCTGGTGCTCACCAACCCCGAGTTCGCCGACACCGCCACCGGCACCATCAAGGGCGGCGGCGGGGCGGCCAACATGGCGGCGGTGCTGGTGGCGAAGTCGGTCGGCGGCAACGTGTTCTACGGCTTCATCTCGGCGGTGGCCTTCGCGACCATCCTGGCGGTGGTGGCCGGGCTCACGCTCTCGGGCGCTTCGGCGGTGTCGCACGACCTCTACGCCACGCTCGTCAAGAAGGGCAAGGCCGACAGCGCCGCCGAGCTGAGGGTGTCGCGCATCACGACGGTGGCGCTGGGCATCGTCGCCGTCCTGCTGGGCATCGCCTTCGAGAAGCAAAACATCGCCTTCATGGTGTCGCTGGCGTTCGCGGTCGCGGCCTCGGCCAACTTCCCGGTGCTGTTCATGTCGGTGCTGTGGAAGGACTGCACCACGCGCGGCGCGGTGATCGGGGGCTTCCTGGGCCTGATCTCGTCGGTGGGCCTGACCATCGTGTCGCCGTCGGTGTGGGAGGCGACGCTGGGCTATCCGCCGGGCTCGGCGCTGTTCCCCTACGCTTCGCCCGCGCTGTTCTCGATGGCGCTCGGCTTCCTGGGCATCTGGCTGTTTTCCATCACCGACCGCAGCGCCAATGCGGCGCGCGAGCGCGCGGCCTTCCCGGCGCAGCAGGTGCGCTCGGAAACCGGCCTGGGCGCTTCCAGGGCGTCGGGCCACTGACAGAGCGCCGGATCCTGGGGTCCCGGACATCCGGGGCCCAGTCGGCCCGGTTCAGGTGCGCAGGCCCTGCGCCACGCGGGCGGCGGCGTCCCACGGCTCGCCGAACCACGGGTCGCCCGACACGCAGGCGCGCAGCATCGGCAGGCTGTCGAAGCCCCAGAGCAGCTTGCCCTCCACCTCGAACGCCGGCACGCCGAACACGCCGCGCGCCGCCGCCGCCTCCGTGTTGGTGCGCAGCAGCGCCTTGACGCTTTCGCTGGAGGGCTCCACGCCCGGGCGGATTTGTGGCGCCAGCGCCTGGGCCAGCGCCTCCAGCCGTGCGGGGTCGAGCGCATCCTGCCCGCCCAGCCACACATGGCGCAGCACCCGTTCCGCCACGAAGCGGTTGATGCTGCCGTCGGTGCTGCACGCCAGCGCCTGGCGCAGCAGTGGCAGCGGGTTGAAGGGATGGCGTGCCGGCATCTGCAGCCCGATGCCGGTCGAGTGGCCGAGCCAGCTGGCGTGGCGGTAGGTCCACTCGCGCTTGGGCGCGATGCCCGCCGGCCCGGGGTTGCCGTGCACCTGCAGCAGGGCGCCGAGCAGGACGGGCCGGTACTCCACGCTGTAGCTCAGGCCCTTGAGCGTCTCAGGCAGGCGTTCGAAGGCGAGCCAGGCGTAGGGCGAGACGAAGTCCAGGTAGAAGGTGATGTGTTTCATGGTGCTCCGGGTCTGCGCACGGCGGTGAGTTCCCCACCGTGTCGAGAATGACCGGGCAGGGTCCGTGCCGTGCCCGTGGGCTCATGAATTTACTCTCTCCCGCCGGCCGCGGGCAGGGATCGGCCGGGGCCGGCCCGCCGCTCGATGTGCCGCCACACGGCGCGCTTGCCGGCGTCGTCCATGCGACTCCAGCCGGCGATCTCGTCGATCGTGCGCCAGCAGCCCTCGCACAGGCCGCTCGCCGCGTTCATGCGGCACACCGAGACGCAGGGCGACGGCACGGACTTGGCCTCGTTTAGGCCCCTGGGCCCCGCCGGGTGAACATCGGCAGCTATCAAATCCATAGCATCCGGCACCGCGCTCCTCTCAGCCCGCCCGCTTGTTGAGGATGGCCTTCGAAGCGCGCGAGTTCGGCTCGCGCCCCAGCGCCCCGCTGATGTAGACGCCCGCGTCGATCAGCCGGTCGAGGTCGATGCCGGTCTCGATGCCCATGCCGTGCAGCATGTAGACCACGTCCTCGGTCGCGACGTTGCCGGTCGCGCCCTTGGCGTAGGGGCAGCCGCCCAGCCCCGCGGACGAGGTGTCGAACTGCCACACGCCCAGCTCCAGGCTGGCGAGCGTGTTGGCGAGCGCCTGGCCGTAGGTGTCGTGGAAGTGGCCCGAGACGTCGTCGACGGCGTAGTGCTTGAGCGTGGCTTCCAGCGCGCGCTGGACCTTGACGGGCGTGCCCACGCCGATGGTGTCGGCCACGCCCACGTGCTGCACGCCCATGGCCTTCATGAGCCCGGCCAGCCTCTCGACGCGCTCCGGTGCGATCTCCCCCTCGTAGGGACAGCCGACGGTGCACGACATGGCGCCGCGCACGCGGATGCCGTGTTCGCGCGCCGCCTCGACCACCGGCCAGAAGCGCTCGATGCTCTCGGCGATGGAGCAGTTGATGTTCTTCTGGCTGAAGGCCTCGCTGGCCGCGCCGAACACCACGATCTCGTCGGGCCACTCGTCGCGCGGCGCGGCGATGGCGGCCTCCAGGCCCTTCATGTTCGGCGTGAGCACCGAATAGCGCACGCGTGTGCGCTGCCCGTCCGCGATGGTGGCGCCGCCGGTCGACCGGCTCGCCGCGGCCTCCCGGCGCAAGCGCCCGACGCCCCGCATCACCTCGGCGTTGTCGCCCATCTGCGGCACCCACTTCGGGCTGACGAAGCTGGTGACCTCGATCTCCGTCAGCCCGGCGGCCTGCAGGCGCTCGATCAGGCCCAGCTTGACTTCGGCAGGCACCGGCTGCTTTTCGTTCTGTAGGCCGTCGCGCGGGCCGACATCGACGATCTTGACGTGGGAGGGTAGGTTCATGGCGGGCGTTCCAGGAAAAAAGCTTCAGTATCCGCGCTGGGCGTCAACCACACCGGCGACCGGCTCGCCGCGCTCCATCGCGCGGATCTTGCCGGCGATCTGCGCGATCGATTCGTCGCGCAGGGTGCGCGCCGAGGCGTGCGGCGTGACGGTGATCTTCGGATGGCGCCAGAACGGGTGCCCGGCGGGCAGCGGCTCCACCTCGAACACGTCGAGCATCGCGCCTGCGAGCTGGCCGCTGTCGAGCAGGGCGATCAGGTCGTCGTCGACCAGGTGCGCGCCGCGCGCGACGTTGATCAGGTAGCCGCCGGGCCGCCCGCCGTGGAGCCTGCCGAGCGTCTCGCGCCGCAGGATACCGCGCGTGTCGGGCGTGAGCGGCAACAGGCACACCAGCACGCGGCTGGCCGCCAGGAAAGCGTCGAGCCCGCCCTCGCCGGCGAACGAGCGGACCCCGTCGATGGCCTTGGGCGAGCGGCTCCAGCCGTTGACCGGGAACTCGAACTGCGCCACCGCCCTCGCCACCCGTTCGCCGAGCACGCCCAGCCCCATGATGCCGACCGGGAAGTCCTGGCGCTCCCGCGGCTTGCGGTAGCTCCAGCGTCCTTCGCGCGCCTCGGCCTCGTAGCCGTCGAACTCGCGGAAGTGCCGGATCAGCGCATGGCACACGTACTCCGCCATCTGCACCGACATCCCGGCGTCGTCGAGCCGCACCACGCGGGTTTGCGGCGGCAGCTTCAGCCGGAGCAGCGCATCGACCCCGGCGCCGATGTTGAACAGCCCGCGCAGGTGCGGCTGCTCGTCCAGGAAACGCTGTGGCGGCGCCCACACCACCGCGTGGTCGGCCGGCGCCGCGCCGGGCGACCAAACTTCGACGTCCGCCTCGGGCAACGCGGCGCGCAGCCCCTCGATCCAGGACTCGGGGCGCAGGTCGGTGAGGCAGACGGTGATTCGCATGGGGTTCATCTTAGAACGCCGCCGGGCGGCGCGAAGCGGTCGGGAGGCTCCCCGGCGACAGCGCTTTCACGCGCCGATGCGCAGCAGCTCCGCCCCTTCCACCACCTGGTCCCCCGGGGCGTAGAGCAGCTCCTCGACCGTGCCGTCGGCCGGCGCGGCGATCGTGTGCTCCATCTTCATGGCCTCCATCACGGCCAGCGGTTGGCCACGCGCGACCGTGTCGCCCGCTTTCACCGCGAAGGACAGCACCTTGCCGGGCATGGGCGCGGTCAGGCGGCCACCTTCGGCATGGGTTTCGCCGGCGTGGGCCAGCCGGTCGACCGCCACGATTTTTGTAGCGCCCTCCCTTGCGAAGACGTGCGCCGTGGCCTGACTCTGGTAGACGTCGAGCGTGTGGCGGGTGTCGTTGAACAGCAACTCGATCTGCCCCTCCGGCAGCGCGCCGATCTGCAGCGGACCGTGCACGCCGCCCACCTGCAGCCGCAGCGTGCCGTCGTGCAGGCAGTGCAACTGCGCGCTGTGCGGCGCCCCGTGGAACTCGAAGTCGAAGTGGCGCACCGTGACGCCGTGCGAGCGCCAGCCGTCGCGGCGGCTGAACGGGTCGGCGCCAGCCGTCCGCGCCTCCTGCAGCAGCGTGTGCGCGATCGACGCGGCGGCGGCCAGCGGCAGGCCGAGAGGCTCCTGGTCGAACAGCACGGCGCGCTCGCGCTCGATCAGCGCGGTGTCGAGGTGGGCGCGGGCGAAGGACTCGGTGTGCAGCACATGGCGCAGGAACTTCACGTTGGTCGCCAGCCCGACGATGTGCGTCTGCGCCAGCGCCGCGTCGAGCCGCGCCAGCGCCTCGTCGCGGGTGGCACCGTGCACGATCAGCTTGGCGATCATCGAGTCGTAGAAGGGCGAAATCACGCCGCCCTCGCGCACGCCGTCGTCGATGCGCACCGCCGTCGCGCCCGTGCCCTGGGCGCCCGCGCGCTCGAAGGCCGTGGCGAGCGGCTTGCGGTAGACGTGCAGCGTGCCGGTGGCGGGCAGAAAGCCGTTGTCGGGGTTCTCGGCGCAGATGCGCGCTTCGATCGCGTGGCCGTGGATGCGCAGTTCGTCCTGCTTCAGGGGCAGCGGCTCGCCCGAGGCCACGCGCAGCTGCCACTCGACCAGGTCCAGCCCGGTGATCGCCTCCGTCACCGGATGCTCGACCTGCAGGCGGGTGTTCATCTCCATGAAGAAGAAGCTCATCTCGCCGCCGCGCTGCTCGACGATGAATTCCACCGTGCCGGCGCCCACGTAGTTCACGGCGCGCGCCGCCGCCACCGCCGCCTCGCCCATCCGGCAGCGCATCGCCTCGGTCATGCCGGGCGCCGGCGCTTCCTCCAGCACCTTCTGGTGGCGCCGCTGCACCGAGCAGTCGCGCTCGAACAGGTAGACGCAGTGGCCGTGCGTGTCGCCGAACACCTGGATCTCGATGTGGCGCGGGCGCTGCACGTACTTCTCGATCAGCACCGCGTCGTCGCCGAAGCTGTTGATCGCCTCGCGCTGGCACGAGGCGAGCGCGGCCGCAAAGTCTTCGGCCCGCTCGACCGTGCGCATGCCCTTGCCGCCGCCGCCCGCGCTGGCCTTGATCAGCACCGGGTAGCCGATGCGGTCGGCCTCGCGCTGCAGCAGCGCGGGCTCCTGGTCGCGGCCGTGGTAGCCGGGCACCAGCGGCACGCCGGCTTTTTCCATCAACTGCTTGGACTGCGCCTTCAGCCCCATGGCCTGGATGGCCGAGGGCGGCGGTCCGACGAAGACCACGCCGGCATCGGCGCAGGCCTGCGCGAACGCCTCGTTCTCGCTCAGGAAGCCGTAGCCGGGATGGAGGGCCTCGGCGCCGGTGGCCCGGGCGGCCTCGAGGATTTTTTCCCAGCGCAGGTAGCTGTCCTTGGGCGCGCTGCCGCCCAGGTGCACCGATTCGTCGCAGGCGCGCACGTGCTTGGCGTCGGCGTCGGCATCGGAATAGACGGCGACGGTGCGCACGCCCAGGCGGCGCGCGGTGGCGGCGACGCGGCAGGCGATCTCCCCGCGGTTGGCGATCAGGATCTTCTTAAACATTCGGTGGCTCTCCGGAGGCGTTTTTCTTGAGCTGGAACGCGGACACCACGCCCGGGTCGGATCGGCCGCTGAAGATGCGCGTGACGCGTCCGAGCAGCCCGCGCAGGAAGCGCCAGCTCTTTCGGATGAGCCAGACGCTCAGCACCAGCACCACGGCCAGCAGCACGATCAGTACCAGCGGATGCGCCACCGCCAGCCACAGGCTGGCCGGCACCATGCTGTCCTCGACCAGCGACGCACCCACGTTGGTAAAAGGCTCGGGCGAGGTGTTGATGGCCGCGCGCGTGGTGGCCTTGGCCGCGTGCGCCGTGGCCGCGAAGCCGCCGCCCACGAGCGCGGCGACCAGCCCCATGGCCGTGTGATCGGCACCGAAGACGCCGGCGGCGAGCGCCGCGCCGGCGGGAATGCGGATGACCGTGTGGACCATGTCCCAGAGCGAATCCAGGCCCGGGATCTTGTCGGCGAAGAACTCGACGAACACCATGAAGCCGCTGGCCGCGATCACCACCGGGTGCGCCAGCAGCTGCAGCCCGCCCGGCAGCGGCACCCAGCCGAGGTAGCCCGCCAGCCCGGTGAGCAGCACCACGAGGTACAGCCGCACGCCGCTGGCCCAGCCGATGGCACCGGCCAGAGCGATCAACTGGGACATGTCGAGAGTGTTCATGGCCGTTTCCTACCGTGCGCTACCGGATTTGCGATGCTTGAAGCTGGCGCCACCATGGAGGAGAGTTCATTCCAGCCAGTTCGGCTTGCGCTTTTGCAGGAAGGCCTGCACGCCCTCGCGGC
>JAQGLP010000358.1 GCA_028292835.1 Variovorax sp. | reverse complement strand
GAAGGAACAAGGCATTGACGTGGAAATCGGCAACTGGCGCGGCGTCTACGGCGCGCCGGGGATCACGGCCGAGCAGCGCAAGGCGCTGACGGCCATGGTGCTGGCCGCCGTCAAGACGCCGGGCTGGGCCGAGTCGGTCAAGAAGAACGACTGGACGCCGGCCGTGCTGTCGGGCGACGCCTTCGCCAAGTTCGTCGATGACGAGTTCGCCAGCCTGCGCGCCACCATGGCCAAGTCCGGCATGGTGTGAGGGCACTGCCGCCGGCGGGTTTTTTCTTGGATGGATGGGGAGATTGACGATGTCGAAGATCGATGCTTCGGGAAGCTTGCATGCGCCGTTGCCACTTGCAGGGCAGGCCGACGGGCCCGCAGCGCCCGCCGCCGTCTGGGCGCAAACGCTGGTGGGCGCCAGCGTGCTGCTGACCGGGCTGGCGCTCGGTTTCGGCGCGATCGGAATCTCTTCCGAAGCGGGGTACGGCGGCATCGGGCCGAATTTCCTGCCGTGGCTGGTCTCGGCCGTGCTCACCGTGTGCGGCGGCTGGATCGTCTGGGAGGCGCGCAGCGGCGGCTTCCGGGAGCTCGACACGCCGAGCGGCGCGGCGCGGCCCTACCTGGCGGGTTTCGTCTGGGTGTCGGCCGGCCTGCTGGCCAACGCCGCGCTGATCACGAGCCTCGGATTCGTCCTGAGCTGCACGGTCTGCTACGTGCTCGCGGTGCAGGGCCTGCGCCGCGCCGAGGGGCAGGCGGCAGCGCGCAGTCCGCGCAGCTGGCTGATCGACATCGCGACCGGCCTGGCGATCACGGCACCTGTCTACTGGACCTTCACCAAGTTCCTGGCGATCGGCCTGCCCGGGCTCACCGCCACCGGCTGGCTTTAGAAAGCGTTTTCCCATGGACATCCTCAACGCCCTCCTGCAGGGCTTCGCGACTGCCATCACGCCGGTCAACCTGCTGTGGTGCCTGGTCGGCTGCGCGCTCGGCACGGCCGTCGGCGTGCTGCCGGGCATCGGCCCGGCGGTGGCGGTGGCGATGCTGCTGCCTATCACCGGCAAGGTCGAGGTCACGGCCTCGATGATCTTCTTCGCCGGCATCTACTACGGCGCGATGTACGGCGGCTCGACCACCTCCATCCTGCTCAACACGCCGGGCGAGACCGCCAGCATGGTGACCGCCATGGAAGGCAACAAGATGGCCAAGAGCGGCCGTGCCGGCGCGGCGCTCGCGACGGCGGCGATCGGCTCCTTCGTGGCGGGAACCATCGCCACCGTCATCGTGACGCTGTTCGCGCCTTTCGTCGCGGACTTCGCCGTGCGGCTGGGGCCGCCGGAATACTTCATGCTGATGCTGCTGGCCTTCACGACCGTGAGCGCCGTGCTGGGCAAGAGCTCGCTGCGCGGCATGACGGCGCTCTTCATCGGGCTGGCGGCCGGCTGCGTCGGGCTCGACCAGATTTCCGGGCAAGGCCGCTACACCGGCGGCATTCCGGAGCTGCTCGACGGCATCGAGATCGTGCTGGTCGCGGTCGGCCTGTTCGCGGTGGCCGAGGTGCTCTACGCGGTGCTCTACGAGGGTCGGGTGGTCGAGGACCGGAACCGCCTGAGCCGCGTGCACATGAGCGCCCGCGACTGGAAGCGCTCCATCCCGGCGTGGCTGCGCGGCACCGCGATCGGCGCGCCCTTTGGCTGCATCCCGGCCGGGGGCACCGAAATCCCGACCTTCCTGAGCTACGCGGTCGAAAGGAAAATGGTCAAGGACCCGGCCGACCGCGCCGAGTTCGGCACGCGGGGCGCGATCGAGGGCGTCGCCGGGCCGGAGGCCGCCAACAACGCGACCGTCACCACCGCCCTGATCCCGCTGCTCACGCTCGGCATCCCGACCTCCAACACGACGGCCATCCTGCTGGGCGCCTTCCAGAACTACGGCATCCAGCCGGGGCCGCAGCTCTTCACCACCTCGGCGGCGCTGGTGTGGGCGCTGATCGCCTCGCTCTACATCGGCAACGTGATGCTGCTGGTGCTCAACCTGCCGATGGTCGGCCTCTGGGTCAAGCTGCTGAAGATCCCGAAGCCCCAGCTCTACGCGGGCATCCTGATCTTCGCGACGGTGGGCGCCTACGGCATGCGCCAGAGCGCGTTCGACCTGTTCCTGCTGTATGCCATCGGCGTCGTCGGCGTGGTCATGCGGCGCTTCGACTTCCCGACCGCGCCGGTGGTGGTCGGCATGATCCTCGGGCCGCTGGCCGAAGCGCAGCTGCGCAACGCGATGTCGATCGGCGAGGGCAGCGCGATGGTGTTCGTGCAACGGCCGATGTCGCTCGCCATGATCGGGATCGTGGTGGCCGTGCTGGTCCTGCCGCGCCTGGCCAGGGCGCGGACGCAGCGGCGCGAGCGCCTGTCCGCCATGGGCTGAGTTGGGGCTTTCCTTCCAATGCCTGCCGATGCCCGCGCCACGGGCATCGGGTGCTATTTTTTCGATAGCAGCAGGGCATGCCTGAAGCTGCCGGACCTTCGGGGCCTGCGTCCACGCCGGGGATAGCATCGGCGACGCGGGCTCATCAACGCGGTCCGTCCCGCTGGGACTGCGCATTCCTACAGGCGGGCGGCTCGCCATTTTCCTAAGCTGGCGCGAGTCATTCGAGGACGCCGCCATGCATGCATTCGATCTCCATCCAGGGCCCGGCCGTCCGCGGCGCGAGCGCGGTACGGGATGGGCCGTCGCCTGAGGCAAGGGCGCTCCGATGTACCGCGACCGCGTCGATGCGGGCCTGCGCCTGGCCTCCCTGCTGGAGCACTACCGGGGCGCAC
>JAQGLP010000306.1 GCA_028292835.1 Variovorax sp. | reverse complement strand
CCGTGCAGCGCGCCGGGGTCGCACAGGCTGTTGAGGAACCCCCATCGCTCGGCCTCCTCGCCGCCCAGCGCCCGGCCGGTGTAGAGCAGTTCGCTGGCTCGGCCCTGGCCGATGATTCTCGGCAGCATGGCGCACGCGCCCATGTCGCAGCCGGCCAGGCCGACCCGGTTGAAGAGAAAAGCCGTCTTGCTGCGCGCGGTGCCCAGCCGCAGGTCCGAGGCCATGGCCATGATCGCGCCGGCCCCGGCACAGACGCCGTCGATGGCGGCGACGATGGGCTGCGGGCACAGGCGCATGGCCTTCACCAGGTCGCCCGTCATGCGGGTGAACATCAGCAGCTCGGTCGCCTTCAGGCGCACCAGCGGGCCGATGATCTCGTGCACGTCGCCGCCCGAGCAGAAGTTGTCGCCGGCGCCGGCCAGTACCACCGCCTTGACATCGTCCGCGTACTTGAGCTGACCGAAGAGATCGCGAAGCTCGGCGTAGGACTCGAAGGTCAACGGATTCTTGCGCTCCGGACGGTTCAGCGTGACGGTGGCAACGCCCTGGTCGACCTCCCATTTGAAATGCGTCGCGCGGTAGCCGGCGGCGGGCCTGCGGTTGCCCGCCGTCAGCGCCGGATCGACGCGCGGGCCATGCACGGCGGTGTGGTCTGGATTCATGGGGTCCTTCCTGTCAATGATCGTTGCCCAGCAGGTGCACGCGCAGCGCGCCCAAGTGGGTGTAGAGCTGCTGGACGGTGTCGGGGTCCATGCCCGAGAACAGCTCCAGGATCCACCGCTCGTGCTCCTGCGCCATCGCCTCGAAGCTGTCCCTGCCCTGGGGCGTGAGACTCACGATCCAGGAACGGCGGTCCCCCGGGCTGCTCGTGCGCAGGACCATGCCCTCACGCTCGAGCTCGTCGGTCAGGCCCGTCACGTTGCCGCCGGTCACCATCAAATGACTGGACAGCACACGCATCATCAGCCCGTCGCGGTGGCGGTAGAGCTGCGCCATGTAGTCGAAGCGCGCCAGCGAAATGCCGAAGCGCTCGCGCAGGCGGGTGCGGATTTCCTTCTCGATCTGCGTCGTGCTGGCGAGCATGCGAAGCCACAGCTTGAGCACCGCGTGATCGCTGCTGCGGGCACGGGCCTCATGGCCCAGCTCCTTCGCATCGCTCAAGACGGCGTGCGAAACGTCTTCGTCTTTCATGTCACCTCTCCTCCCGAGACGGAGATGGCCTGGCCGGTGATCGACGCCGCGCCTTCGCCGCACAGCCACCGGACCGCGTCCGCGACCTCGGCCGGCTGGACGATGCGCTGCTGGGGATTGCCGGCCGAGAACCCGGCCAGGGCCTCCTGCGTGCTGCGCCCATGCGTGCTGCGCCCATGTCGACCTTCGAAGGATGCCGGCTGCGTCATTCAGACTCCCAGCGAACGGTTGGCCTGTGCCAAGGCGGACACGCCGGCGCTCTGCGCCGCGGCGGCGCGCTCGCGTTCGAGATTGCGTTCGAGCTGGACCTTGGCCGCGCGGTACTGCTTCGGCCAGGCGATGTCAGGGTAGCCGATGCGCGCGGACTCCATCAGGGTCCATGCCGGGTTGGCCAAGTGCGGACGGGCCACCGCGCACAGATCGGCGCGGCCCGCGGCGATGATGCTGTTGACATGGTCGGCCTCGGAGATGGCGCCCACCGCGATGGTCGCGATGCCGGCTTCGTTGCGCACGCGGTCGGCGAACGGCGTCTGGAACATGCGGCCGAACACCGGCTGCTCCTTCTTGCTGACCTGGCCCGACGAGCAGTCGATCATGTCGGCCCCTGCGGCCTTGAAGGCGCGCGCGATCTGCACCGCGTCGTCGGGCGTGATGCCGCCTTCGACCCAGTCGTGCGCCGAGATGCGCACCGACATCGGCAGGTACTCCGGCCACGCCGCGCGCACCGCGCGGAACACCTCCAGCGGATAGCGCAGCCGGTTGACGAGCGGCCCGCCGTATTCGTCGGTGCGCTGGTTGGTCAGCGGCGACACGAAGGACGACAGCAGGTAGCCGTGCGCGCAGTGCAGCTCCAGCCAGTCAAAGCCGGCGTCGGCCGCCCAGCGCGCGGAGCGCACGAAATCGTCGTGCACCCGGTCCATGTCGGCCCGGGTCATGGCGCGCGACCAGTCGCTGATGCCGTCGAGGTACTGCTGCGGCGAGGCGGAGATCAAGGGCCAGTTCTTCTCGACGCCGTCCTCGGGGAGCGGCAGGTCGATGCCGTCCCAGGCGCGCCGTGTCGAGCCCTTGGCGCCGGCATGACCCAATTGCAATGCGATCCTGGCATCGCTGTGGGCATGGACAAAGTCGACAATGCGCCGCCAGCCGTCGCGCTGCTCGGTATTCCAGAGGCCCGGACAGCCGGGCGTGATGCGCGCGTCAGGCGAGGTACAGGTCATCTCGGCCATCACCAAGGCGGCGCCGCCCATGGCGCGCGCTCCCAGGTGCACCAAATGATAGTCGGCCGGCAAGCCATCGACGCACGAATACTGCGCCATCGGCGAGACCATGACCCGGTTCTTGAGCGTGACGCCGCGCACGGTGAACGGCGTGAACATCGGCGGGACGGGCGTCTGCGTGGCGGCCCGCCGCAGGCCGGCGCGCTCCGCGATCCAGTCCTCATAGGACTCGACATAGGCCCTGTCGCGCAGCCGCAGATTCTCGTGGCTGATGCGCTGGCTGCGGGTCAGCAGTGAATAGGCGAACTGCTCGGGCGGCAGGTTGACGTAGCGCTCGACATGCTCGAACCACTCGGTGGAATTGCGCGCGGCGTTCTGGATGCGCAGCACCTCGACGCTGCGCACCGCCTCGTAGTCAGTCAGCGCGCCGGCCAGATCGCCCGGCTTGGCGCCGATGCAGCGGGCCAGCTCGATCGCGTCCTC
>JAQGLP010000285.1 GCA_028292835.1 Variovorax sp. | reverse complement strand
GGCCGTGGCGTCATCATCAACAACGCCTCGGTGCTGGGCTGGCGCGCCCAGGTCGAGCAGGCGCACTATGCGGCGGCCAAGGCCGGCGTGATGGCGCTGACGCGTTGCGCCGCCATGGAAGCAGCCGAGTTCGGCATCCGCATCAATGCCGTGGCGCCGTCGATCGCCATCCATGCCTTCCTGAAAAAATCGGCCTCCGAGGAACTGCTGAACGAACTGTCGGCCAAGGAGGCTTTCGGCCGGGGCGCCGAGCCCTGGGAAGTGGCCAACGTGATGATTTTCCTGGCCAGCGACTACTCGTCCTACATGACGGGCGAGGTGGTGTCGGTCAGTTCGCAGCAAGCCTGAACGGGGCCGCACCATGAGCACCGCCACAAGCGACAACCGCTGCCTGGATTCGGTCGACGCCGTGCTGGCGGCCGTGGGGCAGGACCTGGGGACGACCGGCTGGATCACCGTGACCCAGGAGCGTATCAACACCTTTGCCGAAGCCACTGGCGACCACCAGTGGATCCATGTGGATCCCGAGCGCGCCAGGACCGGTCCGTTTGGCGCCTGCGTGGCCCATGGCTACCTGACGCTGTCGCTGGCCAATCTGTTCCTGCCCGAGCTGGTGAGCTACCGACGCCTGAAGCTGGGCGTGAACTACGGCTGCGACAAGGTGCGTTTCCCTGCGCCGGTGAAGGTCGGCGCGCGCCTGCGCGGCCGTGGCCTGGTGCTGGCGGCCGAGCCCGTCAAGGGCGAGGGCGTGCAGATCACCGTGCGCATCAGCGTCGAGATCGAAGACGCCGACAAGCCCGGCTGCGTGGTGGACACCGTCAGTCGTCTTTATTTTGAATGAGCACTTTCCCATGAATCCCCAAGAAGCCGTCATCGTTTCCACCGCCCGCACGCCGATCGGCAAGGCCTTTCGCGGTGCCTTCAACGACACCGAGGCCCCGGTGCTGGGCGGCCATGTGATACGCGCCGCGCTGGACAAGGCCGGAGTGGCGGGCCACGAGGTCGATGACGTGATCCTGGGCATCGCGGCCCAGCAGGGCAACCAGGGCTACAACCTGGGCCGCCTGTGCACCTACACCGCCGGCCTGCCCGAGAGCGTGGGCGGCATGACGATCGACCGCATGTGCGCCTCGGGCCTGATGAGCATCGCGACCGCAGCCAAGGGCATCATGAGCGGCGAGATGGACATCGCCGTGGCCGGTGGGCTGGAGTCGATCTCGCTGGTGCAGAACAAGCACAAGAACAGCTACCGCGCGCAGTCGAAGTCGGTGCTCGAGGCCGCGCCGACGGCCTACATCCAGATGATCGAGACGGCCGAGATCGTCAGCCGGCGCTACGGCATCTCGCGTGCCGCGCAGGACGCGTATTCGCTGCGCAGCCAGCAGCGCACGGCCGCGGCCCAGCAGGCGGGCCTGTTTGCCGATGAGATCGTGCCGCTGGCCACCCGCAAGCAGCTGTTTGACAAGGAAGGCAACGTCACCGGCAGCGAGGCCGTGACGCTCACGCAGGACGAAGGCAACCGCGTCGACACCACGCTGGAAAGCCTGGGCAAGCTCAAGCCGGTCTGGAAAAACGGCCAGTGGGTCCCCGAGGGCGAATTCATCACCGCCGGCAACGCCTCACAGCTGTCCGACGGCGCCTCGGCCTCGGTGCTGATGAGCGCGGCCGAAGCGCGGCGGCGCGGCCTGGCGCCGCTGGGCATCTACCGGGGCGTGGCGGTGGCCGGCTGCGGCGCCGACGAGATGGGCATCGGCCCGGTGTTCGCGATCCCGAAGCTGCTGCAGCGCCACGGCTTGAGCGTGGCCGACATCGGCCTGTGGGAGATCAACGAGGCCTTTGCCTGCCAAGTCATTTACTGCCGCGACACGCTGGGCATTCCTGAAGAGCGGCTGAACGTCAACGGCGGCGCGATCTCGATCGGCCACCCCTTCGGCATGTCGGGCGCGCGCCTGGTCGGGCACGCGCTGCTCGAAGGCCGCCGGCGCGGCATCAAGTACGCGGTGGTCAGCATGTGCATTGGCGGTGGCATGGGCGCTGCCGGGCTGTTCGAGGTGGCCTGAAAGTTCTAGGGGGACAGGGTGATTTGCAGGCCCCATCTCCAAAGCTATACTCGATTTTCCAATGAATTCAACCCCTCCGGAAACAGCGGCTTTGCAAGACCATTCCCTTGCGTCGCCACTCGGCACCAGCCTGTCGCCGGAATTCCTCAGCCATATCCTGGGCGCGATCTACGATGCAGCGCTTGACGAGGCCGGCTGGGTCGCCTGCCTGGAGTCGGTGCGGAAAATTCTCGGCGGCAACTATGCGTCGCTGATTGTCCGCACCGAAACCATAGACGATATCGGCCTGATCGTCTCGGCCGGCAACGACCAGCCCAATCTGGACCCCGGCAACCCCTATATTGCCATGAGTCCCTTCACGGGGATGAAGCCCGATCAGCTGGTCACGATTGGCGACGTGCTGTCGGAAAAAGAGTGGCGCGCCTCGGTCTATTACCGCGACTACTGTGCGCCGCAGGGCGTTTTCCATGTGCTTGCGGCCGACATTGCCACGCGCAATGGCGGTGTGTACGGCTTTCGCGTCACCCGCCCCGAAACGGCACCCGATTTTTCCAAGGCCGACCGCGACTTTTGCAGCCTGCTGATCCCCCACATCAAGCGAGCGCTGAACCTGCACCTGTCGATCCACCAGGACCGCAAGGTCAGCACCTTGTACAGCCACGCCATGGCGCAGCTGATGGTCGGCGTGGTGGTGCTGGACCAGAACGGTCAAGTGATCGAATGCAATCCAGCCGCCGCCGCGATCCTGGAGACCAAGGATGGCCTGAGCGTGGTCGGAAAGCAGCTTGAGGCCTCCTACGCCGACGACAACCGCAAGCTGCAGGCACTGGTGCGCGATGCACTCGTCCACTCCCATGCGGCCCGGCTGTCTGTCAACGAGGCCATGTCGCTCAGCCGTCCATCGGGTCGCTTGAGCTGGGGCCTGATCGTGCAAAGCATTGCGTCCGACCAGTGGACGGAAGGCAAGCAGCGCCCCAGCGTGGCCGTGTTCGTGCGCGACACCGAGGGGCGGGTCGACCCGCCCGTGCGGCTTGCCCAGCAGCTGTTTCACCTGACGCCGGCCGAAACGGCGTTGGCGATCCGACTGGCCAACGGCCTGTCTCTGGAAGAAGCTGCCGAGATTCTGAACATCAAGCGCAACACGGCGCGTGCGCACCTGCGCTCCATCTTTTCCAAGACCGGCGTACGCCGGCAGACCGAACTGGTGCGGATTTTCCTCAACAGCGTGGCTTGGCTGAGCGAAGGCGACTGACGCTTCCTGGGCACGTGGCAAGGGCGCAAAGGGCTATTTTTGCTTGAAACACCGCCTTGGGCTACCGCGGCAGCCGACAGCACGCTCAGGGCGGCGGGCCAAGCAGCTTGCGGCTGCCGAACTCCAGTGCCACCACCATGGCGCGGTGGGCGATGCGCCAGCCGTCGGGAGTGCGCGTCCAGCGGTCCCGATAGTGGCCCATGCAGTCGTAGGTCTGGTCTTTTTTCTCGCCCGCGCCCCGGTGGCTGGCGCGCACTTCGATGCGGCTGGTCACCGCGTCGCCGGTGACTTCGACCTGCAGATTGCCCAGCAGATGCTGGGTCGGCCCGCAGCCGCCCAGGTTGTTGCGCAGCATGCCCAAGATGGCGGCGCGGTCGGGCAGGTGCCGACCGCCATAGTGCGCGCTGGCATCTTCGCTGAAGACCTTGCCAATGCTGCGCCAGTCGCGTCCGTCGCAGAGCAGGGCGTAGGCAATCAGCACCTGGTGCAATTCCCTCTCCAGCAGCAGGCGCTCCAGCGCTGCCGGGATGCTGGTGGCGCACGGCGTGTTCATGGCTTGGCTTTGAGTTGGTTCAGGACGAGCTGCAGCCGCGCCATGTGTTCGGCATACACCAGGGCCTCCTGGGCGGGCAGCGGGCTGGCCACGCGCCGGGCGTGGACCTGCAGCGCGTCGTGGGCAATCAGGCCGTGGGTGCGCATGCCTTCTTCCATCTGCTCGACGAAGCGTTCCTCGAGGATGATGCGCGGCTTCATGCCAGCCACCAGCAGCGCCCGTAACCTGCGCGGCGGCCAGGACGGATGACGTGGCCAGTGCCAGCGCGGCGATGCGCCGAGTCCCAACCATCGAGGTTTGCGGGTAGTGAGCATCGAGAACATTTCTTTTCGTGACGCTGTGTCCGCTCAGCGGCTCGAAGGCCGCAAGACGCCGGGTGCTTCGCGCCTGGCCTGACCCACGCCCAGCCAGCACGCCATGGCGGGCAGCAGGAACACCGCGCCCAGCATGTTCACCAGGAACATGAAGGCCAGCAGGATGCCCATGTCGGCCTGGAACTTCAGCGCCGAGAAGGCCCAGGTGCCCACGCCGATGGACATCGTGACGCCGGTGAACACGGCGGCCGTGCCGCGCTGGCGCAGCGCTTCGTAGAACGCTTCGCGCAGCGAGGCGCCCTTGTGCTCGATTTCATGCTGCAGGCTCTCGAAGAGGTAGATGCCGTAGTCCACACCCACGCCCACGCCCATGGCAATCACCGGCAGCGTCGCCACCTTCAGGCCGATGCCCAGCATGGCCATCAGCGCGTTGCACAGGATGGACACCAGCGTCAGCGGCACGATGATGCACAGCACTGCGCGCCAGCTGCGAAAGGTCAGCCAACACAGCAGCGTGATGGCGCCGAAGATCGCCGCCAGCATCTGCACTTCGGCATGCTCGACCGCGTCGTTCGTCGCCGCTGCCACGCCGGCGTTGCCGCCGCCTAAGCGAAAGCGCAGGTTGGGGGTCTTGTCGGCGTCGATGAACTTCCGTACCTCGCCCACCACATGCTTGAGCGTGGCACCTTCATGGTCCTTCAGGAACAGCTGCAGGTGAATCGTCTTGCAGCCTTCGGTGTTCAGGCCCAGTTCGGGGTTGGCCGCCTTGGAGCCGGTGCGCAGCGCCGCTTCGGTGCGCTGCAGCGCGGCCCAGCGCGGATTGCCCTCGTTGTTGCCGCTGGCGGCCAGCTTGGCCAAGCCCGCCACGGTGGTGACCGAGCGCACGCCGTCCACGCCGCGCATGGCCAGGTCGAAGCGTTCGATCGCGTTCATCACCGGCCAGTTCAGGCAGGCCTCGTCGACGTTGGTGGCCTCGGCATAGACCGACAGCACGTCCATGCCGATGGAGTAGTCGTGGATGATGCGGTCGTTGTCGCGGTTGTAGCGCGACTCGGCGCGCAGCTCGGGCGCGCCGGCGCCGATGTCGCCGGTCAGCAGGTGACGCGACATCACCGTGCCGCCGGCCAGCAGCGCCAGCGAGACGGCCAGCGTGACCAGCGCCGGGCGCGGCTGCGCCAGCACCGACAGCACCCACCAGCGGCCATGCAGGCCGGTGATGCCGTCGGGCCGTCCCAGCGCCCTGGGCTCCAGCCGCAGGTGCGACAGGATCACCGGCAGCATCACCTTGTTGGTGATGATCATCAGCAGTACGCCCAGGCAGGCTGTCATGCCCAGCTCGTGCACGATCGGGATGTCGATCAGCATGATGACCATGAAGCCCAGCGCGTTGGTCAGCAGCGCCACGGTGCCGGGAACGGCCAGCTTGCGAAAGGCGCTTTCGGCGGCGTTTTCGGCACTCATGCCAGCGCGCACGTCCTGCTTCCAGGCGTTGGTCATTTGCACCGCATGCGACACGCCGATCGAGAAGACCAAAAAGGGCACGAGAATGGACATCGGATCGATGCCGAACCCACCCAGCGGCAGCAGGCCCAGCAGCCAGATCACCGGCAGCAGCGCTACCACCAGCGCCAGCGCTGTCAGGTTGACCGAGCGCGAATACAGCCACAGCAGCGCGGCGGTGATGCCGAAGGCCAGCCCGAAGAAGCTGATGACGGTGATCAGACCGTCCATCAC
>JAQGLP010000234.1 GCA_028292835.1 Variovorax sp. | reverse complement strand
ATCGCGGTGCGTATCGCCTTCGAGGCCGGTGAAGGCGCGCGGCTCGCGATGCGCATTGGCGGCAAGATCAGCCCGCTGTCGGGGCAGCCGATGGACCTGCTGTGCACCGTCAAGGCGCTGCACACCGACATGGTGATGACCGGCCTGGCGAACACGCCGGTGCCGCTGGGCGACTGCGCGTTGCTGGAAGCCGACGGCATCGAGATGGTGCTGATCACGCTGCGCAACCAGGCGATGGGCACCGACATCTTCTCCCAGCTGGGCTGCGATCTTGCTTCCAAAAAGATCATCGTGGTCAAGTCATCCCAGCACTTTTACGCATCCTTCTCGAAGGTTGCCAAGCACGTCATCTACGCCGGTGCGCCGGGCGCCGTGACGCTCGACCTCGCGACGCTGCCCTACCGCAAGGCGCGCCTGCCCAAGTGGCCCATCGGCGCTGCCTCAGCCTGATTCTCTCGCCCCCTTTGCCACCTTCCGGAGAACCGCAGATGAAACGACGCATGCTCGCCGCCCTCGCCCTGGGCACTTTCGCCATCGCGAGCGCCAGCCTTCCCGCGCTGGCCCAGACCAAGACGCTGAAGGTCGTGGCCCACGCCGACCTGAAGATCCTTGACCCGACCTTCACCACTGCCTACATCTCGCGCAACTTCGGCTACATGGTCTACGACACCCTGTTCGCGCAGGACTCCAGCGGCAAGCCGCGGCCGCAGATGGTCGAGAAGTACACGACCTCCAAGGATGGCAAGCTGTGGAGCTTCACGCTGCGCCCGGGCCTCAAGTTCTCCGACGGCAATGCCGTCACGTCCACCGACGCCGTAGCCTCGCTGCAGCGCTGGGGCGCGCGCGACAGCCTGGGCCGCGCCCTGGGCAATGCCGGCGCCGACTGGAAGGTCGTGGACGCACGCAATTTCACGCTGACGCTCAACGAGCCCTTCGGCATGGTGCTCGACGCGCTGGCCAAGCCCTCGGGCTTTCCGCCGGTCGTGTTGCCGGAGCGCTTGGCCAAGCTGCCCGCCACCTCGCCGATGACCGAGGTGCTGGGCTCCGGCCCCTTCATCTTCAAGCGCGATGAATGGGTGCCCGGGAACAAGGTCGTGTTCGTACGCAACCCCAACTACGTGGCGCGCAGCGAACCGGCAAACGGCCTCGCCGGCAGCAAGAAAAGCAACTTTGACCGCGTCGAATGGCTCTATCTTCCGGACTCTAACAGCGCTATCGCCGCCCTCAAGCGCGGCGAGGTCGACATCATCGAGCAGTTACCGCCGGACTACATTACGCCGCTGCGCGCCGACAGCAGCATCAAGGTCGGCTCGGGCGGCGCGTACCAAGGCTTTCTGGTGCTCAACCACATGTTCCCGCCCTTCAACAATCCGAAGGCGCGCCAGGCGCTGCTGATGGCAACCAACCAGGAGAAGTTCACCGCCGCCATGGGCTATCCGCTCGATATGCGGATCACCTACTGCGCCACCTACTTCATCTGTGGCAGCCCGAACGAAACCGCCGCCGGTGCCGAGCCCTACCGCAAGCCCGACATCGCCAAGGCCAAGGCGCTGCTGGCCGAGTCCGGCTACAAGGGTGAAAAGGTGGTGCTGCTGGTGCCGACCGACGTGACCTACCTCAACGCGGAAGCACTGGTCGCAGCGCAAACCATGCGCAGCATTGGCATGAATGTCGACCTACAGAACTCCGACTGGGCGTCCATCGGTGCGCGCCGTGCCAAGAAGGACGCGCCCGAGGCCGGCGGCTGGAACATGTACGTGACGGTTGCCGGCGAATTCGACGGCAATTCGCCAATCTCCAACGCCTACCTGGGCGCTGCCTGCGGCAACAGCTTGCCCGGCTGGCCATGCGACAAGCCGCTCGACGAGCTGCGCACTGCGTGGATCAAGGAAACGAACGCCGCCAAGCGAAAAGAACTGCTCGACGCCTTCCAGAGCCGCGCCTATGAAGTCGTGCCCTACGTGAACGCCGGTCAATATTCGGCCGCTTATGCGGCGCGCACCAGCCTGAAGGGCCTGGACAAGCTGTGGGCCGGCATGCCCACGGTATGGATGCTCGACAAGTAAGCAGACGAACACGCCGCGCGCCACACCATGGGCTACTTTCTTCGACGACTGGCGGCGACGCTGCCTGTGATGGCCGTGGTGGCCGTGGTCGTGTTCCTGCTGATCCACCTGTCGCCGGGCGACCCGGCGGCGCTGATCGCCGGCGACCTGGCCACGGGCGAGGACATCGCCAAGCTGCGCACGGTGCTGGGTCTGGACAAGCCTCTGTGGCAGCAGTTCATGCTGTGGCTTGGCCGCCTCGCGACCGGCGACCTGGGCACCTCGATCTTCACGCAGGTGCCGGTCTCGCAACTGCTGGCGCAGCGGCTGGAGCCTACCGCCTCCATCGCCGCACTGACCATGCTGCTCACGCTGCTGGTCGCGGTGCCCCTGGGCACGCTGGCGGCCTACCGCGCAGGCAGCTGGGTCGACCGGCTGGTAATGCTGTTTGCCGTGCTGGCCTTCTCGCTGCCGGTGTTCCTGGTGGGCTACCTGCTGGTCTACGCCTTCGCGATCCAGCTGCCGTGGTTTCCGGTGCAGGGCTACTCGCGCTTCGCCGACAGCCCGGGCGCCTGGCTGCGCGGACTGGTGCTGCCCTGCGTCAACCTGGCGTTGGTCTACATCGCCCTGGTGACGCGCATGACGCGCGCTACCGTGCTCGAGGTGCTGCATGAGGACT
>JAQGLP010000226.1 GCA_028292835.1 Variovorax sp. | reverse complement strand
ACGAAGGGGAAGTAGCACACGCGCGCGATCGGCGTGAAGTCCTTGAGCGGTTCGTAGGGTAGCTTCTTGAACAGGAACGGATTGGCGGAATGGGCGGTGTTCGTGCTGAGGAACAGCGTGTAGCCGTCCGGGGCCGATTTGGCGACCTGTTCGGCCGCGATGATCCCCGAGGCACCGGGCTTGTTGTCGACGATAAAGGGTTGCCCGAAAGCCCTCTGCAACTCCTCGGCCAGCGTGCGCGCGACGATGTCGCTGGCGCTGCCGGCGCCGAAGGCCGTGACGATGCGCACTGGCCTGGACGGCCAGCCCTGGGCGGCGGCGCCGAAGCACCAGAGTGCGAGCGCCGCCGCCAAGCCGGCCAATGCGCGTCTTTTCATCATGTCTCCTGTTTTTCCTGTTCTTATCAGTACGGTTTGTTGGTATATCGTACGCTACGTTATGATAACTAAAAACCTGAATTGGAGACGAGCATGAGCCCGACACCCGTCGCAGGGCTGAAGGTGCTGGACCTGTCGAAGGTTCTGGCCGGCCCGCTGTGCGCGCAGTACCTGGGGGACATGGGTGCCGACGTGATCAAGATCGAGACCACCGGTGCGGGCGACGAGACGCGCGGCTGGCCGCCGTTTCGAACCGGGACGGCGGGGGAGTCGACCGGAACCGTGTTCCTGAGCGCCAACCGCAACAAGCGAAGTCTGGCCATCGACTTGCGCAGCGAGGCAGGCCGGGTGGCGGTGCAGCGCCTGTCCGACCAATCGGACGTGGTGATCGAGAGTTTCGGACCTGGCGTGGCGAAGCGGCTGGGTGTGGACGCGGCCACGTTGCGCGAGCGCAATCCACGGCTTGTCTATTGCAGCATCTCCGGCTTCGGCAGCGTCGGTCCGATGCGCGACGGCAAGGGCTACGACGTCATCCTGCAGGCCTTCTGCGGCATGCTCGCGATCACCGGCGAGCGCGGCGGTCCTCCGGTGCGCAGTCCGTTCTCGCCGGTTGATCAGGCAACCGGGCTGCATGCGCTGATCGGCATCCTCGCAGCGCTGGTCGAGCGCTCGCGCACCGGTGTCGGCACGACAGTCGAGGCGTCGCTCTTCGACACGGCGACAGGCTTCCTGGGCTACTTCCTTCAGGGCTATTGGGAGCGTGGCACGGAGCCGGAGCGGCCGGGCTCGGGACACGAATCGCTGTGCCCCTACGAGGCTTTCGAGACGCGCGACAAGCCGCTCATCCTCGGGGTGGCCAACGACGGGTTATGGCGTTTGTTCTGCGATGCAGCCGGGTTGCAGGACAAGGTGGACGATCCGCGATTCGCGACCAACGCGGCACGGGTGGCGAACCGCGAGGAGACGGTCGCGATGGTGAGAGGCGTGCTTGTCACGCGCGGCCGCAACGAATGGATGGAGGCCCTGGGCAAAGTTGGCATTCCGTGCTCGCCGCTGCACACGCTCGGCGAACTGTCGGCGCACCCGCACACCGCCGCCAGCGGAATGGTCTACGAGTATCCGAACGAACGGCTGGGGCCGACGCGCGCCGTGGCCCAGCCGCTGCGCTTCGGCGGCGAGCGAACGTCGCTGCGGCGGCCGCCGCCCGCGCTGGGCGAGCACGGTCGCGAAGTGCTGCGTGGAGCGGGATACGACGACACACAGATCGATGCGATGCTGTCCACCGGCGTCATTGCGCTTCCCTCGAGCGCTGGGAGCGCCTCGCAAGGCTAGGGGCGACGCCATGCCTGTGCGTGTTTTGCCAGTCCAGTGGCGTTGAGATCGTCGGGCGAGGCAACAAGACGCATCGGGGCTATTCAGACCCGCGACTGTCGCAGGAGCTCGTCCGCCGTGGCCCCTCTGACGGTGCGCGCGTCAAGGACAGGAACTCGCTCGCCGAACGCTTCTTCTTCTTTTTCTTCTTCTTCGCTATCCTCGGTTCCTTGTCGCAGCGCCTCGAGACCCAGGGACCCGCTCGCCAGGCTTGACTTGCAGGACTTCGGCAAGTCTGAAGGAATGGGGTAAGCGAAGAACCTGTCACGCGAACTATTCCGCGTAACAAGGTCCGACCTGTCTGTGAGTCTGCTGCAAGTGCGGTTGAAATAATTATGAATTCAGTTTTCGCCCACCGAGCGGGGCGCCATCGGAGACAAGGCCATGGCCAGCTACAGCGACTTCTACCGCCGTTCCATCGAGGACAGCGAGGGCTTCTGGGCTGAGCAGGCCCGGCTGATCGACTGGCAGAAGGCACCCGCCCGGATTCTTGACGCGAGCCGGCCGCCTTTCGTTCGCTGGTTCTCGGGCGGGACCACCAACCTGTGCCACAACGCGCTCGATCGCCATCTGGCGGCCCGAGGGGATCAGCCGGCGCTGATCCATGTCTCGACCGAGACCGGGACCGAGCGCAGCTACAGCTTCCGCGAACTGCACGCCGAGGTCCAGCGCACCGCCGCCAGCCTGATCGAGCTCGGCGTGCAGCGGGGCGATCGCGTGCTGATTTACATGCCGATGATCCCGGAGGCGGCGTTTGCCATGCTGGCGTGCGCGCGCTTCGGCGCCAGCCACTGCGTGGTGTTCGGCGGCTGCGCCAGCGGCTCGCTCGCCTCGCGCATCGAGGACGCCGAGCCGAAGGTGATCGTGAGCGCCGACGCCGGCTCGCGCGGCGGCAAGGTGATGCCGTACAAGCCGCTGCTGGACGAGGCGATCCGCCTGTCGTCGCACAAGCCGGACGCCGTGCTGCTGGCCGACCGCGGCATGGTTGCCATGGAATTGATGGCTGGACGCGACCGCCTGATGGGCGCCATGGTCCGAAAGCACCAGCAAACGGAAGTGCCCTGCGTCTGGCTCGAATCCAGCGAGATCAGCTACACCATCTACACCAGCGGCACCACCGGCCGGCCCAAGGGCGTGCAGCGCGACACCGGCGGCTACGCCGTGGCGCTGGCAGCCAGCATGAAGCACATCTTCGACGGGCGTCCCGGCGAAACGTACTTCTCGACCAGCGACATCGGCTGGGTGGTGGGCCACAGCTACATCGTCTATGGCCCGTTGATCGCCGGCATGGCGACGATCATGTACGAAGGATTGCCGACCCAGGGGCTCGACGGCCAGCCC
>JAQGLP010000219.1 GCA_028292835.1 Variovorax sp. | reverse complement strand
GTCCGACAGGCGCGCCGCGCTCGTCGCGCAGCTCGCTCAGGCCTTCCCAGTAGATCGATCCCGTCGAGCCGCGGCTGTCGAGCTCCTGGTCGTCGAGCAGCGCCTTGACCGTGAAGCGGCCGGCCGGCGTGCGCACCGCCCAGTCGACCGGGTAGGTGGCCCCGCTGGCCGGGCTCTTCCAGCGGCGCAGCGGCTCGAACGCAAGTTCGCCAGGGCTGAACACGCGCAGTCCGCCGCCTTCCGTGCCGACCGCGCCGCGCGCCGTGCCGGCGGCCCCGGCGCCAAGCGAACCATTGGAGCCGCGACCGCGCCGGAAGGAGCCCCCGCTCCAGAGCGCGGCGCCGGCGCGGTCGCGCAGGCGAAAGGCGGTCAGGGCGCCGCCGTCGGCCAGGTTCATGCCGATCCAGTCCCAGCCGACCGCGTCGGGGTGCATCAGCACGTCGCTCCACTCGTGGTCCAGCCAGCTCGTGCCCGTCACCTCGAAAGCCTGCCCCTGCAACTGGAGCCGGCCGCGCGTCGCGAGCTGCGGTTCACTGTAGTAGTAGCTGGCCTGGTCGGGCGCCGGGCCCTTGCGCGACAGGCCGGCGTCGCCCTGCGCCAGCACCGGCTGGGTCGGCGCGCAGTGCAGATCGAGCGTGAATTCTCCCGTCGCCACGCTGGCGCGGTAGCCGTCGGCGCCGCGCACCAGCGACCAGTCGCGCAGGTGCAGCGCCGTGTCGGTTTCGCCGGCGCTCGCGACGCCCATGCCGGCGCGCGCGATGCGCTGGTCGTGCCAGAGCTTGCGACCCTGCAGGTCGGTCACGGCCGCGTGCGCGAAGATCAACTGCCTGGCGGCGAAGGCCGAGCGCAGCGCCTGCGTCCCGTCGATGCGCGAGCGAAAGAAGGTGACCTGGAAGCCGAACTCGCGCGCACCGGAGCGGGCACTGCCCGTGACGTACCACCACTCGGTACGCAGGTCCGGATGGCTGCCGAAATCGCGCGGGAATTCCAGCGGCCGCGGGGCCAGCACTGCGGCCGCGCCCCGCCCGGGCGGCAGGAACGCGGCGGCGGCCCACGCGGCGTGGAGGAGGACGGCGCGGCGCTGCATGACGGCAGTCTAGCGGCGACCCGTCCCGAGGGCGGAATCGCACGGCGCGCCTCCCGCAGTCGAGGGAACTGCACCTCGCACCTTCTCACCAGTCTTCCTTGACCGCCAGCACCGCATCGTGCCCGCCCGCCGCGCGCCCGGCGAGCCATGCCGTCCCGGTGCCGGCAGCGACCACGGCGGCACACAGCGCCAGCAGGCGCGCCCAGGGCAGGTGCAGGTCCATGCTCCAGTGGAAGCTCTGCGGGTTGACGACGTACACCAGCACCACCGCCACCGCCAGCCCGAGCGCCAGCCCGGCGGCGGCACCGATGGCGGTCCAGGCGGCGCCTTCGCCGGCCACCACGGCCAGCACCTGCCGGCGCGTGAAGCCCAGGTGCGCCAGCAGCCCGAACTCCTTGCGCCGCGCCAGCACCTGCGCGCTGAAGCTGGCCGCCACGCCGAACAGGCCGATGGCGATCGCCACTGCCTGCAGCCAGTAGGTCACGGCAAAGCTGCGGTCGAAGATGCGCAGCGAGGTCGCGCGCAACTGGGCGGTCGATGCGAACGCGAGGGTGTCGCCGGCAGGGCTCGGGGCGCTACCGTCAGCGCTCCCGTCGCCGCCGACGCGCGTTGCGTCGGTCGCGTCGGCCGTATCGGCCGTGATTGCACCCGCCACCGGGGTTTCCTGCCGCTGTCGTCCGACCAGCCCCCGCACCGCCGCCTGCACCTGCGCCTCCGCTGCTCCCGGCGAAAGCCAGAGCGACAGTTCGCTGGCGCTGCGGTCGCCCGTCAGCCGCTCGAAATCGCGCGCATCCAGCACCACCGAGCCGAACTGGCGCACGTAGTCGCGCCACACGCCTGCTACAAAAAAAAGAGCGACCGGCGCAGCTCCGGCGGGCGCTGCAGCCCCGAATGCCTTGGAAAGCGGGGCGAACACCGTGCCCGGCCGCGCGCCGTACAGGTCGACCATGGCCTCGCTCACGTAGATGCCGACCTGCCCGGGCGGCACGGGCAGCGCGTCACCCACCAGCGGCAGCGACTTCGCCGCCTCGCCCGCGAAGCTGCGCGCCAGCACCGCCACGGCGGGCTGGGCCGCATCGAGCGACACCGTGCGCGTGCGCGTCGTTTCCACGCGCGCCACGCCGGGAAGGCGGGTGATCGCGCGCACCAGCCCGGGCGCGAAGGCGCCCGCCCGGTCGTCGGCGAGCGCGTTCGATCCGCTCGCGCCCCCGGGGGGAGTGCTGCGCAGGTAGAGGTCGGCCGGCAGCACCACGTCGAGCCAGCGCGTCACCGAATCGCGAAAACTCGCCACCATCACGGTGAGCGCCACCGCCAGGCTCAGGCTCGCGACCACGCCGCTGACCGCGATGGCCGCCGTGTCGCGCATGCGCCGGGCACGCTCCACCGCCAGCATGGGCAGCAGGCGCGAGCGCACGGCGGGTGCGAGGCGGTCGTAGACCAGTGCGATCAGCCCGGGCAGCGCCGTGATGCCGCCCACCAGCAGCAGGCCGACCGAGACATAGGCCGCCACCGGTACGCCAAAAACCGGCGGAGCGACCGCCAGCAAAGCGCCAGCCGCTATCAAAACGAGAGCGATCCAGTGCCGCCGCGGCCCCGCCGGCGCGGCGCCCAGGCCCTTGAGCGTCTGCGCCTCGGGCAGCCTTTGCGCGGC